>NZ_JAWPOH010000036.1:0-38792 GCF_037671525.1 Methylobacter svalbardensis | reverse complement strand
GGAGCCTTTTGATTATCTGAAATACTTGTTTACTGAACTACCTATATTAGGTCGGCACTATCAACCTGAGGCATTAGATCAATTTCTGCCCTGGAATTTAACTGAAAAAATTCAGCCTTTAAATCAAACGGCATAGTTTGTCTACGTGGAAAGAATAGACGCTCACATTGATAGCGTAGCCCAGAAATATCGTGGCTTGTACCTGACAGCCATGGCCCAAGGACTGGAGCAGTTGCTTGGCCAAGCGGAAGCCAATGCGGTCTCCTATCTGCACTTTGCCGAGACCTTGGTTGAGCAAGAACTTCAGCAGAGGAATGGCAAGCGTATTGAACAAAACCAACGGCGGGCAGGCTTTCCCGTACAGAAAAGTCTGGATGACTTTGATTACGGGTTTCAGACCAGCATCAGCAAACGCGAGGTGAATAGCCTATTAGACTTTGGTTTTATTGATAACCGGGAAAACGTGGTGTTCATTGGTTCGCCCGGCGTCGGTAAAACGCATCTGGCGATTGGCCTGGGTTTTAAAGCCATAGAGGCCGGTTACAAGGTTTGTTTCACTACCGCTCTGGCCCTGATTGAAGCGCTGGAACTGGCCGAATTAAAAGGCGAGCTGAAAAAGAAGATTAATCAGCTACTGAAGTTTGATCTATTAATCATCGACGAACTCGGCTACCTGCCGATGAACAAACAAGGCATGCACAACCTATTTCAGCTGATTAACGCCATGTATGAATACCGATCGATCATCTTGACGACGAACCCAGTGGGGCGAGTTCTTCTTTGATGGCAATGTCGCTGTACCTATCGTGGATAGAATCATCCATCATTCACATATTTTCATGCTGGGAGGGGAAAGCTATCGACTGAAATCAAAACTGAATAAGTGATTTTTCTCTGGAAAAGTGGCTCAAAATTAATGGCCGAAAATGGCTCAATTCTGTTGGCCATTGACAATTGTCGGCAAATAGCGTAGCGGCTACCTGCTGGTTCCGCCTTTCCGTGAAAGCTGCTTCGGCTGAGTCTTTCACAAGCTCGAAGGCTTCGGTTGGAGTATATCTCAATAGGCAGACAAACCCTGCGATCTACATGAATGAGAGCGGCAGGCAGCGAGGAGGGGAGAAGCTGTTTGCTTTGTTTTGTTTCATCCAAGTCTTCAAGGTAGTTAAATTGATGTTCAATTCGTCTGCGACGGACTTAATCGATTGGTCATTGCCACGACTGTAAACTTTTACCAATACCTGTTCTTTGAAGCCTGCTGAATATCTTTTATTTTTTCTTGAAATTTGAGGCGACAACTATTGTGACGCAGGGGGCGGGGATGACAGTTGGATAGAATGCCGAATAATTTTTTACCTGTTTTTAATAGTAGGGTAAGTTAAGCAATACTTACAAACAGCCCTGTTTGGAGTGGCTTACACGCTTGTCTTTTTGTATAAAATAAGATACAATTAAGTCGTGAAAACAATTTTAACAGCTGATGCTTTTGATTTATAGTTTGAACAGCTGCACGATACGGCGATAAATCAACACCAGCCAATGATATTCAGGCGGCATTAGCACTGGCGAGAAAATTGAAAGAGGAAGAATGACTTCAAAATTAAATAAATGGGATGTTCTCGATCATCTCAAAACAGAAGAGGATATGACGCTGTATCTGGAAGCCTGCTTTGAAGGAGCGGGGGATGATCCCGCTTTTATTGCTAAGGCATTGGGTGATATAGCAAAAGCCCGGAGCATGACGAAACTGGCTAAAGATACCGGCCTGGGCCGGGAAAGCCTGTACAAAGCCTTGTCAGGCGAAGGCAATCCAAGTTTCGGTACGATCCTGAAAGTGATTAAAGCCTTAGGACTCAAACTGCATGTCCAGACTGCGGATAAAGAAAATGAGCCTCTTCCTGTTAAATAATCCTGTTATCCGCTTTAAGAGGTCAAAAGTTAAACAAGATGGAAAAATCAACTAGGAAATTAAGTCACAGAACGGCAGCGCAATGGGCGGGGCAGGTAGATTTTGTTTATAAGTTCAGTTTGCTTGGGGCGAGCGATGCTACGTTGGCGGATCAGATTGATGTTGATGAGCGAACTATCAACGGATGGAAGTTGTCCTGCCCTGCATTTTGTCAGTCCATAAAGAAGGGTAAGGATGTTGCTGATGTGCAAGTTGCTGCGTCACTTTTTAAATCCTCAATCGGCGGACACTTTGTGAAGATGAGAATGGTCATTTCATTTGCAAAATTAGTTGCCTTGCTCGTTTTATTTTCGACAGGATTGTCGTCTTGTGCCGAGTTTAAAGAGGCAGGAAGAACCATAGGTCATACGACTCGCAATGTTACCAGAGAAATTGGGCATGGAACTAGGGACGCCGCCAAGGAAATCGGGCATGGTACGAAACGCGTAGTCAATAGCATTGGGCAGGAAACTAATGACGCCGAGAAGCCGTTATCTGATGATGAGCAATAACGTAGCCCCATTCCTGCGTTGTAACCCGACATTTTGATGCCGTGTATTTTTCATCGTCTTTTGTCCAAAAGCCAATGCATCAAGCCACAGCCAGCCGGTAATAGAGTTCGGCATTTTCGGTCAATTTAGCAACCACTTTGGTGTCGAGATGGCCGCTGGCAACGCGCGACTGTAAATCGTTGACAATATACTCAAGACTCATGGTGTGGCGATAAGGCCGTTCTTGCGCTAGCGCCTGAAAAATATCGGCAACGGCAATGATGCGGCATTCCAGATCCAGTTCTTTGTTGCCGTTTTTAAACGGATAACCATCGCCGATTAAGGTCTCATGATGGAATCCGGCCCATACCGGAATCTTTGAATCGTCAAAAACGCGCTGCAGGATGCGGTAGGTATCGTAGCTGTGGCGGTGCATGGTGGCTCGTTCATCTTGCGTCAGGCTGCCGGGTTTGTCGATGATGTCTTCCGATACCCGCAGTTTGCCGATATCATGCAACAGTCCGGCGATTTCAACCTGCTCAAGCTCATAGCCTTTAATACCGAAATCCATCGCCAATTGCCGGGCGATATGCGCTACCCGTTGCGAGTGCTCATCGGTGTACGGGGATTTGGCGTCTACCACGCGCGAAAACAGCCGCGCCAGTTCTTTGAGTGCAGGAATATCGAGCAGAGTCGTTGGAATATGGCTGCCGATGCGGCGTAAATCTTCATCCAGATATTCGGGTTCCATGGCCAGCCAAAAAGCCTCGACATCGGCGATGTCGGCAAAGGCGTCCACCAGTTCCGGTGCAAACAATACGCCGGACAGTGTTTTGATATGCGCGATAATCGCAGGATACTCGATCAGAATCTGGTTGCTGTTCAGGAAAGGCGTTTGCAGCATATCGATGCGATCCGCCAGATACAGCAGATTGGCACGCAAGCACAGGTGATGATCGACAGGCGACTCCAGCAGTTTTTCCCAGCGGGTGTGATGGTAGCGAATCTCGGTGGACAGATGCGCCAACGGCGGACAGGCCGACAAATAAGCGGAGCCGCGGATGCAATGATCCTCGGCACCGTCCCATTCCAGCGTTTCTGTGAGCCGGCGGTGTTCATGGAATCTGGAAACTCCGCAATCATGCAGCATGCCGGCGTAAAGGATGGACAGGCATTCAAGCTCCGGCCAGTTCAGGTGCAGGGCAATAGTCCTGGCGATGATCGCCACCCGCTTGCCGTGTCTGACTTCGTCAACTCCCACCAAATCCAGCGCGCAACTTAAGGTGGTAATGGCGTTATGTATATCAATATGTTGCAGTTTCATGGTGCACGGAGCTCTGTTTAGTGACAAATCGGTTCGATGGAAACGCTCTCGATTTTGACAGGCGAGGCGATAATTGTCTTTAAAAATTTATGGAGTAGAGGAGGGCTTCGTCAGTGTTGTACGCTTTGTTTAATGCTTTTGCGTTGATTGGCATAATCCCGGTCGCTAAAGTGAGTCGGTTGAGTTATAAATTACTTTTAAAAGGAATCATCCATGAAACTAGTATTGATACTGATTGTTACCTTGTTGACAGGCTGTACCGGCATTCCCGAGGGAATTACAGCCGTCGACGGTTTTGACATTAACCGTTACCTGGGTACCTGGTATGAAATTGCCCGGCTCGATCATCGGTTTGAAAGAGGTTTGGAGAATATTTCGGTGACCTATGCCTTGCGTGAAGATGGCGGCGTTGATGTACTGAATAAGGGCTGGGATATAAAGGCCGGGGAATGGCATGAGGCGCAAGGCAAGGCCTATTTTGTCGAGCAGGCGGATAAAGGCAGGCTGAAAGTGTCTTTTTTCGGGCCGTTTTATGGCGGCTATAATATTATTGAACTGGATAAAAAGGATTACGCTTATTCGATGGTAACCGGGCCGGACCGTTCCTATTTCTGGATATTATCCCGAACCAAACAACTGCCCAAGGCAACGTTGCAGGTATTAATTGATCGCGCCAAGGCGTTGGGTTTTGCTACCGACAAGCTTATTTTTGCCAAATATGACTAGCGGGTAGGTTAATCGGCAGGATTTTCTCCCTAGGGTTGTACTAACGGGAGATGGTCGGTCACAAAAATAATATCCGGTCCGTTACAGACTTTTTTCAAGTTATAATCGCATAACCTTGACCCTTCTGAACTAACGTGCATAACATCTTGCCGAAACTGGATAATCTGATCGCATGAATAAACCGGCAACCTCTCGCAAACGCGCCAGTGTCAAGCTGGAGACTACTGAAAAACCGAAACCTAAGCCCCGTACGACACGGAAAACAGTAAAAAAAGCGCTACCCAAAGCGCCAGCTGGCAGTTTCAAACACAGATTGCTGATGATCAGCCTTGAGGCGTTAGGTCTGGCGATAACGGCGGTTTCTGCAATCATGATTTTGTTGGGTTATTCGGCCAGCTGGTTTTCCGGCACCCGTTTTTTCAGCAGTTTATTACCGTTTGCAATCGGCGTATTGGGATTGATTGTTGCGGCGGCTATGCTGCTGATAGGTTGGTGGAAGCTGCGTAAATGGTTGCATGGCAGGGCGGCGGTATTGACTCCGGCTCTAGCTATCAGCTTTGCGCTGGTTATCGGCTGGTTTGTGATGCAAAACCATTTTACTCAGGCGTTCGGACACTTTCGCATGCTGGTCGGTGGCAAGCAGGAAGCCGGCCGGGTTACATTGGCTCATCAGGTTTATGCGGCTTACCGGCGTTATAATTCGACTCAATTGTTAAAGATGGTTAATCGGGCAGAGGCTTATAATTCAGCTATTGCAGAAGCGGCCAAGGTATTCGATATTGACCCCAATCTTCTGCAAGGCATTGCCGCGACAGAATCCTCTTTTTTGCCCAGAGACAGTCAGGATGGCGGACACGGTCTGTTTCAAATTACGTTGGTGCCTAAAGCTATCATGGAACAGGCCGGTAAACGGTTGGCGGTGAGCAAGCCTTCACTACTCAATCCGCGACACAATGCTTTTATCGCTGCCGCCACAGTAAAATATTATCTGGCCGAGATGCACAACGATCTGTTTTTAGGCTTGCTGGCCTACAATATTGGCCCTGCCAACGGTGGACTTCGGTTTATTATGCAGCAGTATGGCGCGACCGATTTTGTGACCATACAGCCTTATTTGCAGCAATTGCCCCGCGATTATCCGATTCGGGTTTTATCTCATGCGCTCGCCTTCAGGCTCTGGCAAAAAGAAGGAAAACTGCTCGTTTATGAAGAAGGCGACAATGCTATGCGCATCCAGCGCATTGGCATTCCCGGGTTGCAAGCGAAGCTTTAGTTAAGGTAACGCGCAATTAATCAGGTTTAAGGGAAATGTAAGTGAGTTTGAACAAAGAGCATCCTTACATTCCCTAGCTGAAGGCAGAGGTCTTTCGGATAAAAGGATAAATCGGCTAATCCAAATCATTCATATAGAGGTCTTCAAGCAACTTTCTTTCTTCTTGCGTCAGCAAAATCAGGGAATGTTTTTTTTCGGAACGGCGTTGCTCGGAAAGCTGTTGCAACCGACGCTCAACTGCGCGCCTTTCACTGGTGCGTCTGTCCACATTACGACGATCAGCTTTTGGCCAAGCCAGATAATGATTTTTTATATTTTCCACCCATTCCGATGAACCGAACGGGTACGGGATCTTGCGTCTGTCAGCCACGCGTCGGGTCATTGACGACCGGCGCGGGTTGCGTCGAAAATCGTATAGGTTCATGTTTCGTAACCTCCGCTGATTTGTTCTTGCTGTGCTAACGGCTGAGTAATAACTATAATGCCATTATTTGATTTTCAATCGCTTAAGTCTATAAGTTTTCATACCTATTCATGTCAAAAAGGCCAGAATTTTCAGGTTGTTCATCATGGTATTTTTTATTAAACCAATCGTAATACTGCCATATCTCAGGGTTGGTGCGGCGAATGCCGTAAAGGCCATAAAACAAGTCCGCATCGGTTTTGGTTGAGCTGTGTTTTAGCTGATCAATGAATCCTGCCAGCTGCGGCTGCGGCACAGCGAAAAATATATTGGGGTAACTGCCAAGAAACCCCGGCACGACGGTAAGGGTATCTTTTTCAGGTTCTCTGCGTAGGTTTTCACCAAAGATGAACGATACATTCAGCAGCTTTTGATTGCGGACCAAGGTGTAGACCCGGTCTGTTGCAGGATCAGTCGTTTTTATGCGTAGAAATGATACTTCCGGCAAGGCGGCAATTTCTTTGCCTTTTAAATCAGCCAGCTTACGCATCATGGTGTCAATCTGTTGTTGAACTGGTGTCGCATCGGCATTATTGCATTGCGCTTGCAGGCAGCGGTTGATCAAATCGGGCTGCCCGGCGGCTCGCCCCAGCCGTTGCTGTAGACTTTGAAAAAATTCATGCTTGTAATCGGAAGTTTGATAGCGGAGTGCCGGTTCCCTGTCGGTGTTAAAGGCCGGCGTTTCAAAAAAGCTGAAAATCTTTAAATCAATACCCTCATACCAGCTGTCGTGCATGGCTATTCGCCGCTTGATCGGGATAAATTTTAGAAAATTGTTTTCAGCTTCCATGCGCAAGAAATCCATGTACAGACGCGTGGTGACTTGATGACCTATAGAGCCGGAAACATTGAACCCGGCGGCCAGCAAATAATGTATTCGTTCAAATACCGGATAATCAACGACCCAGGCGGTTAACGGCGGCTTGCCCAGCAAGCCCTTGGTTACCGTGGCGCTGTCAAAGTGGCGGAATACCGTTAACAACGCATTCTGGTTATCGCCGTCGCCATCCCAGATCAGGTTCAAATCAACCGGCTGCTGCAAATGGTCGGTGAATATTTCTTTGTGTTTTAGATAATTACGTTGCAATTGATTGTATTTTCGCCATTCAAGAAAGCCGATATTTTCTCCGTCAGACGCAGGCATTTGCAGGTACTGATTATTTTCGGCCAGAAATTGGGTATATTGCTGGTTAAACTCAGGCTGGGGTTTGACAAAGGCGACCCAGAACTGATCCCGGATAACATTCAGCGAAGCCTGACCCCGGCATACCGGGCCTTTAATAAATCCGGAGAAAAAATACTGGGCATCATCGAGCAGGAATTGGTATCGGGACGCCGCTGGTAATTGGCTAAAGGTTTTAAACGGATTGGCGGTAGACTGCTGTTCATAACCCGGCAGTTGAGTGACGCTGAATTTTGGTTTTAAAAACAGTTGTTCAAAACGCTGCATTTTGCTGTCGCTTAATTCATAAATAAAATGATTCTTATCGACGATGGTCGAGGTAACGGGACGCAGCCGGTAATAAAATTTTGCCACGCCGGGGCCATCAAAAGGGCGCACACTTTTAAGTTCATCAACCGGTTGTCCGGAGGGTGTTGCCGAACGGATCAGCTTATAAAATTCATTAGGGGGATGGCCTTTAAAATGCAGATCGCCGATATACAAATGCTCGTATAAATAACGGGTGCTGAGTTGCTGTTTTAACGATGATCCGTTAAAAAAACGCTCCCATTTTTTGATTTCGGCGGCGGCTAAGGGTGATAACGGTTGCGGAATTGCATCGGTTTTAGCGCCTGCTTTTAGCCAGTTTAACAGCGTGCTTTCCTCAGTTTCGGAAAGCGGAGGCAATCCGTAAGGCATTCCCCAAAGCGGGTGGTCTTGTTGATGCTTATTAAACTCCTCAAGTGTTGGGCATTGTAAAGAGCGCTCCAGAGCCAGTTCTATGGATTTCGGTAATTTACCTTCGGCAGGCAACGGATGGTCGCGTTTTAACAGGAGTGATTTTGCGATCAGCGAGTTATCGATATTGTTTTCAGGCGATTGTGCCTGTTCATTCAGTACCGGGAAAAACCTTTTTTTTCTCCAACCCGCCGGGCTGATTGCATCAATGAACAGTCGGCTGGGTTCTACGGCCTTAATGCGCTGATGATCGTAGACGGGGTTCTTGGTAGCGCCTCTTTCTAGGCCCTCAAATGAGCTTAAGTTAAGCTGGCACGGGGAATCGTAGCAGGAATGGCAGGCCACACAGCGGGAGTTTAGGATGGGTTTGACATCGTGACTATAGGAAACCTGGTCGGCAGCCAGCAGCGTTACATCGGTAATGCAGCAAGCGATAATAAAAAATATATACAAGGCAGCGTTGTTAATCATTTTCCGTTGTCGAATCCTGTGGGTGTTGCGTTAGATAATTGTTCGGTTTCGGGACTTGCTCCCTCTATTCATGCTTTTGTCGGCAATGGCTCCTGCTCCCGCCCTTTAGCTAAATCCATGTAGGCAATACGGGAGCAACGTAGCGATGTGCCGAGACTTAAAAAAGTAGGGGCGAATTCATTCGCCCCGGGCGAATGAATTCGCTCCTACAAGCTGACGACCCTCGAATAGCGCGGTAATCAGCACATAAAGCAGCATTAATTCACTAGCCAATAGCCACGGCTGCCAAGTGATAAGCATCAACAATTGTCCGTGAGCAAAATACAGGCCGATGCCCAGTCCGATATAAGCCAGTACGCGTTTGACCTCGTAATCTACCGGATAATACTTTTGCCCCAACAGGTAGGAGGCGATAGCCATGCTAGCATAACAGGCCAGGGTCGCCCAGGCCGAACCGACATAGCCGAGCAAGGGTATCCAACAGAGATTGAGTACGATTGTCAGCGCCGCTCCGGCTAAAGATACCAAAGCACCCAGCAAGGTTCGATCGGTTAATTTATACCAGATGGACAGGTTAATATAAATACCCAGACAGAGATTAGCCATCAGCAGAATCGGTACGACTTCAAGCCCTGCACGGAACTCGTCGCCGACAAAATATTGAAAGAAATCGATAAATAAGGTGACCAGCAGGAAGATGAACACGCAGAAAATGACAAAAAACTTAAGCACGACTGCGTAAACTTTGCGGGCATCGCTTTTGTCTGCGTAAGCAAAGAAAAACGGTTCGGCGGCATAACGGAAGGCCTGAATGAACAGCGACATCAAAATCGACAGTTTGTAACAGGCGCTATAAATCCCCAGCATCTTCATGTTGGTCTGGACATCGTAAGGCAGCAGGTACTTCAGCAGGGCGCGGTCGAGCATTTCGTTGATAATTCCGGCGAAACCAATCACCACCATCGGCAATGAATAGCGAACCATGCGGCCGAATAACACCCGGTCAAAACCCCAGGCAAGACCCGATAACTGGGGGGCAAGCAGCAAGAACTTGAATACGCTGGCCATTAAATTGGCGATAAAAATATAGCCTATGCCTATTGCGGGGTTGTAGATCAGTGCTATCCACGATTCGGGGTTTTTTGCGTAGGCCTTGGGGCAGTAAATGATAAAAAATAGGCTTAGCAGCACGGTTATCAATATCTCGATGATCTTGATGCCGGCAAAGCGGAAGGCTTTGTTTTCGGCTCGCAGCCGGGCAAACGGAATGGCGGCAACCGCGTCCAGGATTAAAATCAGGCTAAAGCACAATACATATTCCGGGTGATTGGCGTAGTTAAGCGCCGCCGAAAGCTGGGTATTGACCAGCAGTATCAGGGCAAAAAAGCCAATATTGATCAGCACCACGAACAGCAGTGCGGTCGAATAGGCGACATCACGGCCGGTGTGTTCCTTGTCGCGAAAGCGGAAATAGCCGGTTTCAAATCCGAACAGCAGCAACACCGAAAAAAATCCGGCGTAGGCGTAAAACTCCGACACCACCCCGTATTCTGCCGCTGTGAAATAATAGGTGTAAAGCGGCACCAACAGGTAGTTGAGAAACCGGCCGAAAATGCTGCTAAGGCCGTAGACTGCGGTTTGCGATGCCAATTTTTTTATAATGCTCATGGCGCGAAATTATACATGAACGGGGTAGGGGCGCGGTGTTTATGCCTGAAAGCGTAAAGAATGGATCTGGTTTTCATTCCCCGCGCCGGCTAAAAGCGCCTACTGTTGGTTAGAGGTAGGCCGTAGCGAGACTGTGAAAGTATTCGAATATAGAAGAAATAACCATGAAGTACATGAAGAGCATGAAGATTTAATACATTGATTGATTTAGCCTTTTCTTCATGTCCTTCATGGTTAATATTACTTTTTATGCCGTATTTATTCATTCTTTCACAGTCTCTAGCGCATGGGAACTAGGCGGTTAATGAGATTCGACTGACTGTGCAGCACAAGCAGGTCTGGTTTTCAGTCGTTCTTGGCATAAAACCACATTTGATAGACGCTGAGCAAGATTTGCAAGCCCATTGAAATCCCCATTAACGCACCGCTGGCAACGACTACGTAGGCGAATGAAGGAATGGATTTGGTAATAAACCACGACAGGACATCCAATAACATCGCGGCAAAAGGGATGACGACCGCGACTCTTTTGGCGAACACATTAATGTCACATAGCAGGAAAATCTTGCCGATAAAAAACAAAATAAAGGCAATACCGAATAAATGGATATGAGAAACCCTGATTAAACGAGGATATGATGCGCCTCCGGAATGTGCCACTTCGGATACGCCTGCATAATGGGTTAAATCGGGCAGGGAAGGGTTAATGGCGGGCGTATGGCACTTGATGCAGTCGCGGTTTAAGATGGGGGCGATTTTTTGGTCATAATCCGGTTCATCGGCACCGTCCTGTATCCATTTTAAGATGACGTCTTTATCGTTTTTATATTTCAGGTTGGGTTCCATAATGCCGTTAATGGCCGAACCTATACGCGTCTGGTCATTTGAACCGTGATAATTGATGGTCACGTCGGCAACGGATAAGCCGGCGACACCGTCACGACCCTGATGGGTGTAATACAGATTGCTCAGGGCAACCAGATAGCCGAGTCTCACTGTTAGCAGGAATACGGTGTTTAAAATTCTTTCGCTGACGGAAATATCGCGAAAGCGGGTATAAGATTCGGACATGATTGTTCGTAAATAGTGGCTATAGGCAGTGTGATAAGGATTAATGTCCGGATGAACAGCGGCTTGATTGTAACGTTGCAATGATTTGATGTAAAAGTTTACTGCGGGGTAAAAATGAGGTTTACTTCAATAAACCGCCTTTCAATTACCATTGTTGCTTGGGAGTGGTTATAATTGGCTGCACGCAATTCTGATTATAGGAGCGGGTTTTGAGCTCGCCCTTTATGCCCCTTGTGGGTACAACAATCCAACCGAAACAGAGATGTAATTATTTTGATGTTAATACTGATGCCAGAATGCTTGAGTAGTTCCGTAATGATAGTGCCGGGAATTTGTTCTGAGGCTAATGCTTGGTAAAGCTTCTGCTTCTCCCTTACCAGAACATCCTTGTAGGCAATGAAAATGCATAAACGAGCGATTTCACGGTTGCTGCTGCTTTATATTTTGGGCGGATGCGTCGTCATCGGAATATCGGTTACTTTGCTGGTAAAAAAAGAGGTGCGAACCTCTGAATATCAGGCGCGTTATCTGTCGGAAATAAGCAAGCAATTAAGCTCGGAACTTAAACCGGGACACAGTTCGGCGATACGCTACCCGGATCATGGTCCTTATGATCAACGCTTGGGTTACACGCTGTTGCCGGGCGAGATCGCCCGTCTGGAAAAGTCGGGGTACAGCGTGACTACGCAGGCATCTATTTCACCGATGATGAGCCGGTTGATTGATGATTACGGCCTGTTTCCGATCTATCAAGAGAAAACTCAAGCCGGGCTTCGCATTGTCGATCAAGCCGACCGAACGATATTTAGCGCCGTCTATCCGACCCATGGTTATGCCGATTTTAATGCCATCCCGCCGTTGGTGTTGAACACCTTGTTGTTTATAGAAAATCGGGAGTTGCTTGATGAAAATAATACCCATGTTAATCCGGCGGTAGAATGGGATCGCTTGGGCTTTGCCGCATTGCAAATGATGGCGCGAAAACTGGGCGCAAATCTCAACGTTTCGGGCGGCAGCACCTTGGCTACGCAATTGGAAAAGTACCGGCATTCGCCGGATGGCTATACCGAATCGATAACGGAAAAGCTTCGTCAGATGGGCAGCGCGTCGCTACGCGCCTATTTGCTGGGGTCGGATACGCGCGAAATGAGGCGGAAAATCGCTCTGACTTATTTGAATTCCATGCCGCTGGCTGCGACGGCGAAACTAGGCGAAGTACATGGCTTGGGTGATGGCTTGACGGCCTGGTTCGGAGCCGATTTTAACGAGGTTAACCGACTGCTCAGGCCGACTGCCAAGGAAGGCGGGAGCGTCGCAGCTGGCACGACTGCATGGATACAGGAGGTAGAGCAACGCAAGGAGCAGTTGCCGAAGGAACCGCTACAATCGTTCAATCCAACTGAGCGGGTTACCCCGCAACAGGCACAGGCTTACCGGCAGGTGCTTAGTATCCTGTTGTCGCAAAGACGGCCTTCCTATTTATTAGGCACGGGTTTCAACGTATTGCAAAATCTTACCGACAGTTATTTGCGCGTACTGGCAGAACAGGGTGTTATATCAACCTCGCTACGGGATGCGGCCTTGCTGGTATCTACAGATCGTCATTCTACCCCGGATAAAATACCGGCCAAATTCATGTCCGAACAAAAAACCCAAAATGTGCTGCGCGCTCGTCTTGCCAGGGCCGTGGGGGTAAAATCCAATTATGATCTGGATCGATTGGATTTGACGGCTAAAACGACGCTCGATTACGATGCACAGCGGGCGATTAAGCAGGCCTTACGCCAGTTGAGTGAGCCAGACAAGGCTCGCGCCGCCGGTATACTGGGCTTTAGATTGCTTAATGAAAATGTCGATCTGAGTTCCATAGTCTATAGCCTGATGTTGTTTGAGCGTGGCGAAAAAGGCAATCTGCTGCGTGTTCAGACCGATAATTATGATCAGCCGCTCGATATTAGTGAAGGCATACGGCTGGATCTGGGATCAACTGCCAAGTTGCGGACTATGGTGCATTATCTGGAACTCGTTATCGAGGTCTATCAGCAATATAAAGACCAGTCGGCGCAGGAGTTGAAGCGAATTGAACTGCATCCGCGCGATTATATATCGGCATGGGTCGTCGGTCAGTTACGGGTAAATCGGCAAATAAATCTGGAAGACTTGCTTAACCAAGCCCTGGATCGACGCTTTTCAGCCAGCCCCTACGAGAATTTTTATACCGGCGGCGGTTTGCATCATTTTAATAACTTTACCCGGGATGAAAATCAAAAAATCATGTCGGTTCGGGATGCGTTGCGTGATTCAGTCAATCTGGTGTTCATTCGGTTAATGCGTGAACTGGTTTATTATCATCTTTATAAACCGGAAGGCATAGCGCGATGGTTGGAAATACCGGATGATCCTAGGCGCCAGCAATATCTGGAACGCTTCGCTGATAATGAAGGTCAGGTTTATTTAAGACGTTTTTACGACAAATATCGCGGCAAACCAGTCGAAGAAATTATGGAGATGCTTACCGAGAGAGTTTTTGCCAAACCGTCACGTTTGACCATGCTTTACGAGGCGGTTTATTCGGACGCAGATGTCAGCGGACTAAGCCGTTATTTAAATGCCCATTTGAGTGCCGCTACCTTAGGTCGAGAGGATATTGATCAGCTTTTTTATAAGTATTCACCCGAGAATTTTGATTTGCAAGATCAGGGATATATCACCAAAGTTCATCCCCTTGAATTATGGTTGGTCGGTTATCTGGTTAAACATCCCGATGCCACACGTGCAGAAGTCATCGCCGCCAGTGCCGAGCAGCGGCAGAGCGTCTACCGGTGGCTGTTTAAAAGCAATAGAAAAAATGCCCAGCAGCGGCGTATTATGACCTTGCTCGAGGATGAAGCTTTTAAACAGATTCATGCCGCATGGGATCTTGTTGGTTATCCGTTCGGATCATTAACACCTTCTTACGCGACGGCTATTGGCGCGTCGGGTGATCGTCCGGCGGCATTGGCTGAACTGATGGGCATTTTACGCAATGACGGCGTAAGATTGTCGACAGTCAGGTTTGATAGTCTGCATTTTGCCCAGGGAACGCCTTACGAAACCGTGTTGGATAAGGTGCCCGAGCAAGGCCAGCAGGTACTTGCGCCGGAACTGGCAAAAGTGGCGCGTGGCGCGCTGATCGGTGTGGTCGAGGCTGGAACCGCAGGACGCCTAAAAGGTGTTTATAAGGATGCAGACGGCCAACCGTTATCGGTTGGCGGAAAAACCGGAACCGGAGATCATCGTCGGAAAATATTTGGAGCCGGGGGGCGCTTGATTGACACGGTATTCATCAGCCGTGCCGCCACTTTTACGTTTTTTTTAGGAGATCGTTTTTTTGGTGTGATGACCGCCTATGTGGAGGGACCTGATTCTGAGCGTTATCATTTTACCAGTTCATTGCCGGTACAAATCATCAAGTTTTTGGAGCCCACGTTAGCGCCTTTGATAAATAAAACGCCGGATGGCGGTGCTTCCAAGATGCTGGCAGATTTAAAAACGGCGGCGACAGGCAAGGGATCGGCTTCGGTATCCCTGCCTTAGCCGATAGGATAAAATTGCTTGTTGCAGCCGTCCGGTTATAGCGGTTTATCGTTGGCAATTATCGCAGAATACCGTTGAACGATTCGCTATCCTGATTTCTGTTAACGGCTGATTGCAGCTAACACACGGCAACCCGGCACGACCATAAACTTTGAGTTGCTGCTGAAAATAACCGGGTTTTCCGGCTTCATTGACAAAATCTCTCAACGTTGTACCGCCTTGCCCAATGGCTTGCTGTAACACCACGCGAATACATTCGGCCAGTTTTCGATAACGGGCTAAAGACACTTTTCCGGCTTGGCGCGTAGGCTGTATGTCGGCCATGAACAAGGCTTCATTGGCATAAATGTTGCCGACGCCAACAACGATATGGCTGTTCATAATGAATGACTTAACCGCTGTTTTGCGGTTTCTGGACACAGAATAAAGCAGTTCGCCGTTAAAATCGGCTAATAGCGGTTCGGGGCCTAAATTTTTGAGCAACGGATGTTCGGCTGCGGGTCCAGTTGTCCATAACACCGCGCCGAAACGGCGTGGATCATTGAAGCGCAGTACCGTTCCGTCATTAAAAATAAAATCGATATGGTCGTGTTTGCCGACGGCCTGATCCGTGGACATAATCCGTAAACTGCCGGACATGCCTAAATGCAAAAGCACGGTGCCCGAAGCGGTGGAAAATAGCAGATACTTTGCTCTTCTGGAGACGGATTCAATGGTCAGTCCGGTTAGTATCTGATTGAGTGTTTCGGGCACAGGCCAACGCAGTTTCGGTTGGCGAATAACGACCTGTTTAATCATTTGGCCTTCAATATGCGGCGCAATCCCTCGGCAGGTGGTTTCAACTTCAGGTAATTCTGGCATAGGTTTGGTTCTTGATTAGGACTGGTTTTTGATTATGTTGTGAATTCTACCATGGATATACCGGTCGAATTTAGGGGCTTTCATCGCTTGTTGGGCGATGCTTTGCTGCTAGGGATGCATCGGCATCATCACATTATTATATGAAATAGTTTACGTGGGTCGTATAACTGATTTTTTTAAAGCAGGACAGTCTTTTGAAATAGTCTTTTTAATTATTAAAGATAAATTATAATCGGTCGGTGTTTAGTTCGCGGTTTGTTGGTTTGGCACTACGTTAATTTTTTGCAATATGTATTTTATCAAATGAAAAAAAAAGTATGAGCAGTGCCTGGGCGGTAGGTAATCATGTAAAAGTTCAGGGTATGTCTAGTGATTTTAAAATACTCTCTTATGACTTTATAACGGGGGGTTGTGTTGAAATGATTCTGGAATCACCGGAAGGCAATAGGATTTTTTTAAAGCGTAGAAAATCGGAAATCTCCGATATTGAGCATGAGTATGATTTTGACACCGGTTCTAACGATGCGAGTTACGATTAATAGCGTGAGTTGTACTGGTTTTTTATTTTGAACTCGCCAGTCAGAAAATAACTGATGTTATGCGCACCGGCTCAAAAAGCGTATTATTTGAACAAGATTGTGTCGTGCGCGCCTTTTTCGCTACTTTCTGGCGTGCACGGCATGCCCTACACCGGCATCAGTATCCCATTTATTTTTTAATGCTTTTCGTGGATAGCACTTTCTCATGGGATGTGGGTAATCCCGATATCAGCTAGTTGGAGTTCCATGGATGACAAACTAAGATCTACTATGTTACGGGCAAAAGCTGAAGCACAACTTCCCCATGCACTTGTTACGAAATCATCGACTCGACCGGCCGAAGAATTGCTCAATGAACTCCATGTCTACCAAATTGAACTGGAGATGCAAAACGAGGAATTGCGGCGCGCTTATAATGCTCTGGATGACTCCCGTGCCCGTTATGTAAACCTTTACGAATTTGCTCCGGTAGGTTATCTCACTCTTACCCACGAAGGCCTAATCGCCGAAATTAACCTCACCGGAGCTAGACTCCTCGGATTGGATCGGGAAAAACTCATTAACCGTCGTTTCGCTTCTTTAGTCGCAGCTAAGGACGGCGACCGTTGGCATCTTCTGCTTAAGGGTATGATCCGATCCTTAGAAGAGTTGCATAGTTTCGAGCTCGCTATTCAGCGCGCGGATAATTCGCTAGTTTATGTCCAGCTTAACTGCCTGCTGATGACGACTGACGATAAGGTTCCGATAGTGCGAATCACGCTCACCGATATCACCGAGCGTAAACAGACACAACAATTAATACACGAAAAGGAAATCGCCGAACGAACCTTGGCCGAACAACGTCAGTTCATTGCCATGGTTTCGCATGAATTTCGTTCGCCGCTGGCCGTCATCGATGCGGCTGCCCAGTTGTTGTCTATTAAAATCTCACCGGTATCTGATTGCACACCGATTGTTTCCCGTATTCGTCGTGGGGTTATGCGCCTGTCCAGCTTTCTCGATAATTGCCTGACTGAAGATCGGCTAAATAGTAACGGTTTGGCTTTGGAACCGGCTACTATTGATCTTCAGGAGCTGACAGCATCGGTTAAAGACAGCGTCAAACTCATATCCGGGGCGCACCAGATCATCACTGAGCTTGAGCACGGTCTGCCGACACTTGAGGCTGATCCACAACTGCTGCGCATCCTGCTGCTCAATCTATTGGGCAACGCCATTAAATATTCGCCGACAGGAAGTAAGGTCCGGCTATGTATCAGCTGTAATGGCCTGTCCTGCATCTTCAAGGTCATCGATCAAGGACTAGGCATTCCCGCCGAGGAACTGTCTCTGGTTTTTCAGAAATACATGCGCGGTCGACGTGTAGCCGCTATTCCTGGTGCTGGACTTGGCCTCGCATTGGTGAAAAGTATTGTCGAATTGCATAACGGTAGCATCGAGATAAACAGTCAGGGCAATGTCAGTACCTGCGTCACAGTGGTATTTCCATTAAAATTAGCGATCAATCTGACTACAAAACGCCCTTTATGACGGTTTACACACCACCGCGCATCGCGATTATAGAAGACGACTACGACCTACTGCAAAGCACGCTGGAATATCTGCACATTGCCGGCTATATCGCTTGGGGCGTCGGCAACGGGGATGCTTTTTATAAACAACTGCTGATCAATCCGGTCGATGTGGTTATGATCGACATCGGTCTGCCCGGCGAAGACGGCTTCAGTATCGCCAGGCATCTACGCAGCATACCTCATCTAGCCATTATCATTGTCAGTGCACGCGACACTCTGGAAGATCGACTCGCAGGCCTCAATGCCGGTGCTGACCGTTATCTGGTAAAGCCGGTCAATCTGGACGAGTTGATTGCTAATATCAACGCAATGGTACGTCGCAAAGACGTGGTTGTTGACCCTCCTATCGAGGCTACCCTGATACAATTCGAGGATGCTCTCTGCTGGCGCCTGTCCGGTCAGCACTGGACGCTAACCTCGCCCAGCGGAGCGGTACTGCCGTTGACCGCCCGCGAATACCGCTTGTTGCAGATGTTAATTGCCGTCCAGGGACAGACGATATCCAAATTCGACATTGCCGACGACATCATCGGCCGGCGCATTATTAATCGCAATGAGCGGCTGGATGTGTTGCTGGCCCGCCTACGTAAAAAAGCCAACGCCACGTTAAACGAACCCCTGCCGATCAAAACCGCGCATATGCACGGTTATGCCTTTACCGCCCCTGCCATAATCCAATAACACCCGGTACAAAAAAACATATTCATGCAATAAACTGCAAGATCTTGCCATGTTTTGACAGCCTGAATCGGTTTATCATTGAGAAAATTATAAGTCTAATATTTGGTATAGTCGCTTACTTTTTCTGTCAGCATCATAAGTTATAGCTTACATTTTTTGCTGCTCTGCCACAGACATTTAATCACTATTTTCTATTACAATGCGCGAGGAAATTCTATCAATAATTCCATTATTAACACTTAATGAAACTAGGATATAAGTTATGAGAATCAATATGCCGGTAACCCTTGTGGAATACGTCCTCAAAGACAGTGATTCCATTGTTTCCAAGACCGATCTAAAAGGGATGATTACTTATGTCAACGACGACTTCCTTCGAGTCAGCGGATTTACCCGAGAAGAGCTGATAGGGACAGCGCACAATATAGTTCGCCATCCCGACATGCCATCTGAAGCCTTTGATGATATGTGGTCATCACTAAAAGCCGGTCGCTCCTGGACTGGGATGGTCAAGAACCGCTGTAAAAATGGCGATTATTACTGGGTGTTGGCTAATGCTGCGCCAGTCTACGAAAACAATCAGCACATTGGTTTTATGTCTGTCCGCAGCAAACCCAGCCATTTGCAAATAGAGGCGGCAACTGCTGCCTATAAGCTATTCCAAAAAGGTAAAGCCAGCAAACTAAAAATCCAGGATGGAAAAGTCGTCAAAGTAACGTTACTGAACAAACTTAACCTATTGAAGAATTTGAACATCGAAACCCGCTTAACAGCAGTCATAGCCATCATGGTGCTGCTGTTATCGGTCGTCGGCGGTATCGGACTATTCGGCATGGGTAAAGCCCATGATGGTTTGCGCACTGTCTATCAGGGTCACACGATTCCGATAAACCAGCTTGCCGTTATCCAGAAACTTCTGATCACTAACCGGCTGCGCATTGCCGCAAGTCTGATCACGCCAACACCCGAAGTCATTCAGAAAAATACCACTGAAGTGGAACAGAATATCGTAGAAATTACCAGAATCTGGGATACATATAGGGCTGCCACGCTCAACCCGGAAGAAAAAACGCTGGCTGACACCTTAGCCGAAAAGATGAATCACTTCGTCGGACTAGGCCTGAAACCGGCTGTCGGGGCGTTGCGTGACCGTGATATGGTTCTGGCAAACAGCATCACAGTCGACAAGATTCATTCTCTGTACGTGTCGGTGGACGAGGGACTGCAAAAACTGATGCAGCTGCAGCAAGATACCGCCAGGCTGGAATACGAACTATCGCAAGCGCATTATGACCAGACCCAAAAAATTTCCATGGGTTTGATCGGAGCTGGCCTGACACTGATCCTATGGTTGGGTATAACGCTGATCCGAGCCATCGTGCGGCCACTTAAATCGGCAATTGTGACTTTCGGTCAACTCGCCCAGGGCAATTACAGCAACACCATTGAGATTGAACGGCAGGATGAACTTGGCAAGGTGATGGATTCGCTTAAAGCGATGCAGATTAAACTCGGTTTCGATATCGCCGAAATCAACCGTATCTCTGATGAGAATTTGCGCGTCAAAATTGCGTTGGACAGCATCTGCACCGGCGTGATGATTGCCGATAATGCCCGTAACATCGTCTATGTCAACAAAGCGGTGGTCGATATTATGGGCAAGAATGAAGCGGAGATTCGACAGCAATTACCGAATTTCTCTGTTGCCAAATTGGTGGGTACCAATATTGATGGTTTCCATAAAAGCCCATCGCACCAGGCTCAGTTGCTTTCATCCTTGACCGGCACCTATCAATCCAGCATGTTGCTGGGTAGCCACTCTATGGTGGTGACTGCCAATCCGATGGTTAACGCACAAGGATCACGGCTGGGTACGGTCGCTGAATGGCTGGATCGAACCGTCGAAGTCGCCGTGGAAAAAGAAGTGGCCGCTATCGTGCATGCCTCGGTTATGGGGGACTTGAGTCTGCGCCTGGATTTGCAAGACAAGGATGGCTTTATACTGCAATTGGGTTCAGGCATGAATCAGCTGCTGGAAACCAGCGAAAGCGCGCTTAATGAGGTGGCGCGAGTACTGGGTGCTTTATCCCAATGTGACTTGACCGAAACCATCAGCAATGACTATTACGGAACCTTTGGAAAGCTCAAGGATGACTCCAATACTACAGTAGAAAAACTGAACGACATCATCACTCAAATCAAGGAAGCCACCGACAGCATAAACACGGCATCTAAAGAAATCGCCTCCGGCAATAATGATTTGTCGCATCGCACCGAAGAGCAAGCCGCCAGCTTGGAGCAAACCGCCGCCAGCATGGAAGAGTTGACGTCTACCGTGCAACAGAATAGCCAAAACGCCAGGCAGGCTAACCACCTTGCTGTCAGCGCTTCCGAAATCGCGGAACAAGGTGTCGTGGTAGTCGGTAAAGTCGTCACCACCATGGAAGGTATCAATGAATCTTCAAGCAAGATTGTCGCCATTATTTCGGTGATCGACGACATCGCTTTTCAGACCAACATCCTTGCTCTCAACGCTGCCGTAGAGGCGGCCCGTGCAGGTGATCAAGGCCGTGGTTTTGCAGTGGTGGCCGTGGAAGTTCGTAATCTCGCGCAACGTGCGGCCACGGCAGCTGGAGAAATTAAAAAGCTGATTGCGGATTCGGTAGAGCAGGTTGAAGGCGGCACTAAACTGGTCGCTCAAGCGGGGAAAACCATGGAAGACATCGTAAGTTCCGTTCGTGGCGTGACTGCGATGATGTCAGAGATCAGTGCGGCTTCAATGGAACAAACCGCCGGTATCGAACAGGTCAATCAGGCGATCGCTCAAATGGATGACGTCACTCAACAGAATGCAGCATTGGTAGAGCAGGCCGCCGCCGCAGCAGAATTACTCGAAGAACAGGCACAAAATCTGTCGGTTACAGTGAGCGGTTTTAAAGTGTGCGGTACTTCGGGTTCCTTCGTGGACGCTGCACCCAAAATGCAGCAACGACATCAGCAGTCTGTCAGGAATGCAGGAAGCAATATTAAGGGTCATACTCCGGTAGCCAAGCCTAAGCCACAGGCGCTATCCTATAATGATGAGTGGGAGGAATTTTAACAAGGTTGAGCGACTTGAGCATGAAAAACACCAAAAGACATTGCCTTAACATTTTTTGTATTTGGAATAAGGTATAAGTGTTGCGGTTTGTTTGTATCAGCTAAATATTGACGGATTGACCGGACCATTGAGCATATGTAGCCTCATATTGGTCACAATTTCAAAGAAAAAAAAGCCTTACAAATATAAATCTATAAGGCCTTTATTTTATTGGTGGGGTGTCAGGGATTCGAACCCTGGACCTGGGCTCCAATCCTCGGGACGTTTTGATTTCGGTGGTGCAGGTTTATTGACGTCCTGTTCGTTTTGTTTCATCCAAGTCTTCAAGGTAGTTAAATTGATGTTCAATTCGTCTGCGACGGACTGTATCGATTGGTTATTGCCACGACTGTAAACTTTTACCAATGCCTGCTCTTTGAAGCCGGCTGAGTATCTTTTATATTTTTTCATGCCTAATCTCAAATTTTATTTTTTCTTAAAATTTGAGGTGACAACTATTCTGACGCAGGGGGGTTGCTGCTGATCACGCAATAATTCAGTAAACTCTTTCGCTGGTATAGGTCGGCTTTTGATATAGCCCTGATACATATCACAGCCTTTTTCCTGTAAAAATGCCAGCTGTTCTGCCGTTTCCACGCCTTCAGCCAAGACCTTAAAGCCAAGAATATGACCCATGGCAATAATGGTGGCGGCGATTTCCATGTCATCTTGATGAAAAGGAATATCGTCAATAAAGCTCTTGTCAATTTTCAATATATCCAGTGGAAAAAGTTTGAGATAAGCCAGGGATGAATAACCGGTGCCAAAATCATCAATCGCGAGACGGACACCCTGAGCATGCAGACCATTAAGAATGGCCGTTGCGTTATCCTGATTTTTCATCAATCCGCTTTCAGTTATTTCCAATTCCAGTTGCTCGACTGGAAAGTGAGTCTCTGCCAAAACTGTAGCGACCAACGCACAAATGTCGCTACGACCGAACTGGTGAGGGGAAACATTAACCGCTAAAGTTAAGGGTGGCAAACCCGCATCCAACCATTGTCGCCCTTGACGACAGGTTTCACGCAACACCCATTCACCGATTCCCATAATCAGGCCGGTTTCCTCTGCAATAGGGATAAAGCGTACCGGCGAAACCAGTCCATCTATGGGGTCTTGCCAGCGCACCAGTGCCTCGGCACCGATTATCAGACCGCTAGCAATATCCACCTGAGGTTGGTAAAAAACACGCAGTTCATCTTGCTCAATGGCATGACGCAGCCGTGCTTCCAAGGCTATGCGCTCACGGGCAGCCAGTGTTAGTTCTTCAGAAAAATAGGCAAAGCAACCGCGTCCGGCATCTTTAGCCTGATACAGTGCAGCATCGGCATGGTCCATCAGTGTGTCAAGACTGTCACCATGTTGCGGATATAAACTAATGCCAATACTGGCGCCAATCTGGATATTCTCGCATTGGGTCAGGCAAAAGGGTTTAGCTAAACAAGTAATGATTTCATCGGCTACCCGTGCCGCATCTTCCGGTTGAGCAATATCTTCCAGTAATACAATAAACTCATCACCACCAAAACGGGCAACTATGTCGACCTCACGCAGTCTTTCAGTAATGCGTACAGCAACTTGTTGTAATAACTCATCGCCAGCCAGATGTCCGAGACTGTCATTAACCGCTTTGAAATAATCCAAATCGAGCATCAGTAATGCCAGGGTCTTGCCGTCACGTCGCTCCACATTCATGCTGTGCTTTAATCGTTCCCTCAACAACCGACGATTGGGCAGATGGGTGAGTGGATCATAAAAGGCCAGCTGTTTTATTTGCTCATCTGCGGCCTTACGGTCGGTGATGTCGTGGGCGAAGAAAAAACAATAATCTTCTCCGTCAACAACAATGTAGTTGGCCGTGACTTCTACCGGAAAAACAGATCTATCCCTACACTGAAATATCGAGTCAAACGTGCGTGTCATTTCCTTTTTTTGCTTGGCCCATTGTCTGGGCCATGATTCAGCAGGAAAATTCGGCTCGAAAAACCAAATAGACTGACCAATTAATTCATTGCGGCTATAACCAAGGCTTTGACAGGTACAATCGTTGATGTCGATTACCTGTCCTTTACTGTTAATCCAGAAGAAAGAACTCCTGCTGTTGTTAATGGCGGCGTGCGCAAACTTTAGTTGTTGCTGTGTCAGCGCATGCGCACTGTTGTCCCAGTTGGTGCCAATTATTCGCCTAGGGTTGCCGGCCTGATCCTTGATAACATGGGCATGACCCTTAATGTAGTGGATCTCCCCATCCGGTCCGATGACACGGAACTCATGAGCGTATTCTCTGGTGCCAGAAATTGCGTCCTGTAGTGCAGCCTCCGCTGCCGACTTATCCTCTGGATGCATTCGTGTTGACCAGGCATCATAGGTCCCCGAGAAATCCTCCTTGCGTGTCCAATACAGGGCAAACATGGTCTCATCCCAGATTAATTCGTTGGTTTGCAGGTCAAGATCCCAAATTCCGACCTGACCCGAGTCGGTGGCAATCTTCAATCGCTGTTCATTGTCACGAAGCTGTTGTGTCGTCTCTCTGTTAGTTGAAAAGGCGGCTAAAACCAATGCAGTTAGAGCCAGAAAGACCGTCGTTAGAGCAATGGAGATGGCCAGGGTGTTAGTGGTTAAATCAACGGGGGGAATGTGTCTATCGACAGTATCTCGAACAAAGTATGCGGCCGACATCGCCGTATAGTGCATTCCAGACACCGCTCCGCCCATAATGACAGCAACCAACACATGACGCCGTGAATTTATAGGGGCTACATCGCCTTTCACCCGTAATGCGAGGTAGGACAGTGCGACGGCCACAATGATCGATAACGCAAATAAGTAGGGGTTGTAGCCGACGAAACCCTGCAAGCGCATTGCGGCCATGCCTGTGTAGTGCATTATTCCAATGCCTGCACCCAGAAAGATGCTGCCGACTAAGGGTGGCATGCGTTTTGTTCCATGATGCCATACCACGCCAAATACAACGCCACCGGCCAATATGCCGGGAATCATCGAGATCAGGGTTATGAGCGGGTCGTAGTGGATACTGCAAGGCAAGCTTAATGCCAACATGCCGATGAAATGCATTGACCAAATGCCGGCACCCAAAGTGAACGCACTGATCAATGCCCAAGTCAGTTTGGATGCTGCCTCATGCTGATGCTCGATTCGTGCGGAGGCATTCAGTGCCGCGTAGGATGCAAGGATGGCAAGAAAGACAGAGGTGCTGATCCATATGGGGCTGTAGGAATCGGTGTAAATAAGGCTAACATTAGGGGGGTCCGGCAGGAAGCGGAGCATGTTGAGCATGGGGTGATGACTTTTCGTTAAGTGGCTGATAATGCCGGAATGGCTATCATACTCAGGGTCGTAGGTTGGGCAGGCCCAACATGTCAGCCATTGAGAAAGTGATAGCTTTGATCGTTGGGCTTCATTGTATTCAGACCAACCTACGAAAGTCAATGGCCGGCAGCTTTTGGACGAAAGCCATTGTTCGCAAAGCACTGTTTTTGTCAACATTGAACGTCAGCTATGCGGCAGAAGTCTTTCTCAGCACAAGCTGTAGGTTATAGTCAAAAAAATAACTAGTATCGCGTAAAATTTGCCGGAACCCGTCTTGATGACGACCCAACATTTTCCTATTTCACTCTTTCGGCTGCCAGGTTAGCGTCATAGATATTTTTTAAGCATAGATGCCATCACCCTAACCAAAATCTCGAATAACATGGCAAACGGCCATGCCACCACATTGGGATGGGCGCTTTCCTGCATGGCTAGGAAAATAGATCAACGATGGTTAAAGGTTTTTTGGCCCAGTGACACATGAACGAACTTTCCCGGCGCCCGCTCTACCGATGAATTCCCTCGGGATATAATCGCACGGGATGGAATAGCTAATCATCTTGCCGCGCCGTTTTGAAACGGGCAGACGCTCCCAACAGACCGACTACGAAGAAAGCCGTGCCGACAAGGGTGAAACGCAGATTCGTCTCCTGGATGGTCATGTCGCCGGTAGCATAAAGCATGATAATGACGGCGACCGATCCCCACCCGAGAAAACGCAACGTAGCGGCCATAATGAGCTTACCTGGAGTTTCCGATTCGCTCACTGGCGTATCCATTCGATAGGCCACAAATCCGCACATCAGCGCTGGCAGGATTCCCCAGCGCATATGTTTTATGAAGCTTTCCAGAAAGCTGAAACTATCTTTATAGTAGGTTAACTCGAGAATAAGCGCCGATACCGTGGTGCTAACAATGAACCCCATTATTATCACTGCCATATAGAACCCATAGTACCGATCGGATTGCCCCCGTTGGTGCCTGAAGGCGAGCGTTCGTGAAATAAAGACGAGCGCGATCGGAAGGACATAGATGGCAATGGCATAGACGATCCACCGGAGTGTAGTGTAATCAAAGTGTGCTAGCGGTTTATCGGGAAACAGGAAGGCATTGTGTAGCGAGACCGAAATCTCCCGACCCAACATGACCCCGATGGCGGTGGCAGCCGTGAACAGCAGAACATATTTATAGGTGTGTTTCAGGCGGGCCTCGTGGACGTTGCCGCCGAGCTGCTTCACGGTTGCCCATATCTCATTTTCGCTTGCGCTCCCGAACACGACCAGAGCGGCGAGTAAGCGACAAAGCAGGCCGGTGAGCTGGTCCAGCTCCTTTATCAACTTGACCGTCTTGGTATAGTGGGGTTCCGCTTCCTTCCAGACGGCCACTTTTTCCGACATCGCATTGTAGGAGATACAGATTTCCCCCCATTTCAGAGACGGTTCGTTGAAAAGGCGACGAAAGGACGATTGGTTGGCGTAGTTCTGTATCTGGTCAAAAAGAAGGCAATTATGGGCCCATTTATACTCGACCGTGGAGCTGAATTTTTCGAAATCACCGGGGTCGATGCTCGGCACCAGCAGGCGATTGCCGATTTGTGTTTTTAATCTATCGTCGACCGCCGACAATCTCGATGTAATTAGAGCGTTATAGACCTCTACCGCTTTGGTCGGAATTGCGAAAGCGTCATGGATGCTGTCCCTCAAGATAAGCAAGGGGTTAAACCTGCTTTCCCAGGCGATAAAAAATAGCAACAGCCCGGCGGCAATCAAAGGTATGATCGTGTTTCCGTCCAAGCCATTCAGAAGATTCACTAATTCACCGGGCCGAAGGTTCTTCACGATGAGCGTCACCAGCGGTTCCAAGGGCAGCCACTGCCAAGTCAGTAACCAATAAAGTGCTGCGATAAACGTGCAGTACGATGCGATCCCCATCCAGTAGGTGCTTCTGCGGATAAAGTATTCGGGTAGCGTCGGTTCAGCGCCTAACTGAATTCGGCGTTTCTGGAAGGACCGATAGGCGAGGAAGAATGCGGCCCCGGTGCCAAGAAACTGCACCGCAAAGTTAATCAAGAGTTCGGTAGTCATCGTGCGGCTGCTCCTACGTACTTTTCAAAAGGTTTCTAGTTCAGGAAAAATATCAATTCCCGTCTGATTATAAACGCGCTTATTAAACAATTCCGGTCGTTTTTCACGCCAGTTCTGCAAGGCCTGGATTGGCATGATATGGCCGAGAGCGCGTTGCGGGATCGAGTGCTTGTATTATAGCAGGACATCGCGCGTCAAGGTCTCTTCCCGGCTTTGGTGAATCGAAGCGGGTAGTGGTAAGAACTGCCCTGACAAGATTTCGTAGTAAAGGTAAAAACCGAGCTGGGTTTAACGCTGCTTGCGTTTACGCCAGATATAAAAGCCTGTACCCATTAATAGCAACGGTATGACAATCAAAAAACCGAAGCCGATGATGCCGACGCTGAGCTGGCTTAATTGCAGGCTTTTATCGGTTGCAATTTTGGCCGGGATGTCGATAAACCGGTCATCATGAATCAGCCAGTTGATCATTCTTAAGCCCATGTCCAGATTGCCGACATTGCCGATATAGGCGTTGGATAGGAAATCTCCGTCACCCACCACGACGATGCGTTGCTGCGTTTTTTTACCAAGGTCGCGGGTTAATGCATAGGCAAAGGCAAGCGGGCCTTGTTTTTCGTCGCCGTCGGCATCGAAAACAATTTTTCCGGCTATCGGGCCGGTTTCTGTCCATGACTGTGATACGCTTTTGAGTAACTCGACGGGTTGAAAGTCTGTTTCCTCGCCGATTGCCAGCGCGGCAGTAACCGGATAAACGGTTATGGTCTGAAAGCCTAGGGTGATCGGATGTGCAATATAATCGCTGGCTAGCACGAAGCTGGGGTCGTTAATGCCGTAAAGCTTGGAACTGCTGTCTACCAGGGTTCCCGGAAGCTGGCGCAAACCCAGGAGCTGTTGCAAGGCGTCCAAATGGTGGTTGCCCGGATCGGTCAGCAACAGCAGGTTGCCGCCTTGCTGGACATAGCGTTTGATCAGTTCAAGTTCAGCTGCCAGTAACGGCACGACGGGGGCGGTGATCACCAGTAACGCGGAGTTGCCTGGGATGTCTGGCATGGTCGCCAGATTGATGGATTGGGCCTTGATTTTACGGCGATTCAGTTCCTTGCCGAATTGGCCTAAATCGAAATTGGCGATGCCGTCAGCCGCGCGCTCGCCGTGGCCGGTCAGGAAAGTGACCCAGCGTTCATCGGCATTTGCCAGTTGCAGCAGCGCATTGGTCAGCGATGATTCATCGATAAAGTTCAGTTTTTCAGTGCGCCCTTGATAGTCGACAACAATCGCGCCGGTCGCGCCTATATTCAGTTTGCGTATTTTTTCCGGTTGCGCGCCAGGGTCGATAAAGGTCAGCGTTAGCTCGGCTTTATGGCGTTTATAGCGGTTGATCAAGTGTGCGATCTGGCTTCTTAGCGCGGGGTCTTTTTTAATGAAGGCGGTGATAACTATTTTGTCGGGCATCGACTCCAGCAGTTTTTGCGATGACTGGGACAAGGTGTTGTCGGCATTGCCGGTTATGTCGGTTTCAATGCTGTAGCGGGTGCTGATCCAGGCCAGTGTGCCGAGCATGCACAATAGAACCAGGATAATGAGCCCGTTTTTCAAGCGGATTTGCTGGTGTTTATGAGGCGATATTTTCATTTTTGCAAGCGCTCATTGTCGAGACTGCGAATACTGAGTGCGATGAAGGTGGTGATAAACAGCAGAAAATAACTGACATCGACCGAGCTGATCAGACCGCTTTGGATGTTCTGGAAATGCCTGAGAATCGACAGGTATTCAAACAGTTCGCTACGTTGATCTGTCAGACCGGATGTCCAGTCTAAAATCCACAATAGCAGTAAAACACCGAAAGTACTCATCGCGGCAACGGTGGGATGACCGGCGATGCAGGACATAAACAGGCCGATTGCGGTAAACGCGGTAACCAGCAACAGCAAGGCTAAGATATTGGCAAACAATTTACCCAAATCCAGTTCGCCGCCGCCCAGTAAAGATAACGGCATCAGGGTGATCAGGGCAATGATCAATAGCATCAGTCCGAGTATGCCTAGATACTTGCCAAGGATAATGTCGATAGTGGAAACCGGCGCGGACAACAGCAAAGACAGGGTTTTATTGCGCCGTTCTTCGCAGATCAAACGCATGGTCATTAACGGCGTGACCAGTAACAGAATAATGGCCGCGTTACCGAATAAGGGCGGCACGATAATGTCGGTCAGGCCGGGTGCGCCTTCGATGGAAGCCAGTTTGGGCTGGAGCGAGGTAAAGGCTTCAACCTGGGTTAAAAACAAGAATGCCAGAATGAATTGCAATATGGCCAATATCGTCCAGGCCATCGGCGATAAAAACAGGGTTCTGAATTCGCGGGAGGCAATGGTTAAAATCAGGCTCATAACTCGCGATGTTCCTTGGTTAGGCTAATAAAAATATCTTCCATCGACCTTTTTATCGGCGTCAGTTCCTGTAATCCCCATCCGGCGGTAATGATGTGTTCGGCAATTTGTTCGGCCGGATTGGCGGTTACGCTGTAGTGAATTTTGATCCGGTTTTGGCTCATGGTTTCGATAGAACTGATGCCGGGAAGAGTTAGCAAACTGTTAATGTCAGGCACTAGCCGGGTGGTGATTTGCAGAGTGCCGGTATCCATTTGCCGGTTAAGTCCGGCTGTGGTTTCATTCAAGATCAGCTGTCCCTGATGAATGATTTGCACATGGGAGCAGGATTCCTGCACTTCGGTCAGTATATGGGTAGACAGGATGACCCCATGATCCTGTCCCAGCTCCCGAATTAAGGTGCGTATTTCCCGGATTTGAATGGGATCGAGACCGACAGTCGGCTCATCCAGCACGATAACTTCAGGGTTGTGCAAGATGGCTTGGGCAATGCCGACGCGCTGCTGGAAACCTTTGGACAGATTGGTGATTAACCGGTCGGCAACATCGCTTAAACCGCAACGTTCTTTGGCCTGATTGATCGCGTCAGTCACCGAACTTTTGGCGACACCATGCAGCTTGGCGCAATACAGCAGGAATTCCTGGACGCTTAGCTCTTTGTATAGCGGCGGCGTATCGGGCAAATAGCCCAGATTCCGTTTGGCGGCTTTGGGTTGGTCGAGCAGGTCGAAGCCGTTGATTGTGATTTGCCCGGCGCTGGGCGCGAGATTGCCGCATAGCATCTGCATGGTGGTGGTTTTTCCTGCGCCGTTGGCGCCTAAAAAACCGAGCACTTCGCCTTTGGCCAAGGTAAAACTGACATCGTTAACGGCGCAATGTGTGCCGTAATAGCGGGTCAGGTGTTCGGCTTCAATCAGGGTAGTCATACGGAAGGCTAAAGCTGTTGCAGCAGAATTTGTAATTCGGCTTGAATTTTTTTGCGATAAAACAGGAATTTCCAGCGGGTGCCGCCGCATCGTTTCCAAAGAATGGCCGAACGTATTCCGGCCAGCAGACAGGCGCGTATTTTATTGACGACGTCGGGTTTGGATAAGTATTCCTGTTCACCATTAACCATGATTCTCGGCTGCAGTGTACTGACGGTGGTGTGATAAATGTCACCGAGATTTGCCAGTACATTTTCATGGAGCAGGCCGAAATGTTCCGATTGTGCCTGGGCACGCTCAATTCCGGTAAAAATGGTTTTAAGCATGGCCGGTTGCTTGGCTAGTTGATTCTCCAGAAAAACCAGCGAGGCAGCATAACGCGCTTGTTCGGGATTGGCGATTTTAAGACCGGTCATTTGATCGTTAAGCTGTAAAATCCCCAGATTAAGTCCTGATAATCCGCCGTAGATATTGGCTACACCTTGTTCATCGCTGACAAAAAGACTGCCTATGCTGGCTTCAAGGGCGGACGAATCGGCGGTGCCCGTCGTTGCCAATTGTTGAACCAGTGCAGCTGCCTGGGAAATGCCTGCAAGAGCGAGAGTTTGGTTGGCGATGGAATTTAATAACATAATTATTTTATATTGCCCATAATGTCTTTTGCCCAGTTTATGCTTTTAATGTAAGCATCGCCAATAATAGATTGGTCAACATTCCTAAATGATACGGATGAAATGTCCCAGCGCTCATAGCTGATAACACAGTTAAGCGCTTCACCGCCCAGTCCTTCTTTGTGCAATATGGCTGAAACAATATCATCGGCTAAAGGCAATTGGCTAAGCGCTTCATCCAAGGGTATATCCAGCAAGCTATCCAGATTGGACAAGATGCCAATCAGGAAAAAATTGTCTGATTTATCGCCGCTTAGACAGGCCAGTTCTTCACACATTCTGCCTCGTATCAAGGCGTTTTGCATGACCGCTTCCGGTTTTTCGGATAAGGAAGCCAGTGTCAATATATTTATCCAGCGTTTTATTTCGATCAGCCCCAGATAGGAAATGGCATGGCTAATGGATGAGACTTTATTGGGCAGAGCGAAAAATGCGGAATTGATATAGTGCAGCAGTTTATAGCTGAGTCCGACATCAAGCGAGATTATCTTGGTCAGATCTTCAAATTCTACATCGGGGTTGTTAACGGTGCTTAACAATTGAATGGCTGCCGTTTGATTGACACTGATGCGCTTGCCGGAAACCAGATTGGGTTTGTTGAAAAAGAAACCCTGGAAATAATCGCAGCCTAATTCGAGCAGGTATTGATACTCGGAGTAGGTTTCTACTTTTTCTGCGAGCAGTTTTACCTTGTAGGACTTGAGGCGAGTGATCAGCTCTCGTGTTTTGGACTCGCCCATTTCCAGAATATCCAGTTTGATAATGTCGGCAAATTCCACCAGCGGCATCCATGCATCAGAAAAGACAAAGTCATCCAAGGCAATGATATAGCCTAGATTTGACAGTTCTTGTAGGTTGGCGACGATGGTTGTGTCGATTTCAACATTTTCCAACACCTCAACAACAATCCGATCTTTAGGAAGGCGTAAAGGGGTTTTATCCAGGATGTTTTGCGTTGTAAAATTAATAAAGGCTTTGTGAGGGCCCACAATGGTATTGAGTCCAAGTTCTAAAATGGTATCGGTAATGACCTGATTGGTCGCTTGTGTAGCGCCATCCTTATGATTCAGATCGAAATCATTGCCTCTGAAAAGGAGTTCGTAGGCGTAGATATTCAGTTTCTGGTCAAAAATCTGCTGCCGCCCGATTATAATGTCTGCCATTTTAATTGCTAGAGGTGTTGAGTTTAACTATCTGTCGGGTTTAGCGTGAAACCCGAAATATAACCTGATTTATACCATGATTATCGACTATCAGTCGAGTATGATATGGGCAATACTTCACTGCACAAGAGGGCATAAAAATGACTGAATCTGTATCGTTAACCGTTATCGGCATGAAATGTGGCGGTTGTGAAACCAATGTGACGACTAAACTGCAAGCCATTGATGGCGTGTTGTCGGTTAAGGCATCGAGCAAAGACAAGGAAGTTAAGGTCGACTTCGATGCTGGAAAAACCAGCCTGGATGTTATTACCGATGCCATTACTGATGCGGGTTTTACCGTAGAGACAGCGTAATGAGTACCAACACTTCCGAAGATTTGCGCTTATCCATTTTAGGCATGCGTTGCGCCGGATGCGTCAGTGCCGTTGAAGGCGCATTGGCGGCAGTTGACGGTGTGACCGAAGTCAGCGTCAATTTTGCCGATCATTCCGCCGAGGTTAAAGGCCATGCCGACCCTGAGTTGTTAATGCAGGCCGTTAAAGCCGCCGGTTACGATGCGGCGGTGATGGAGGGTTTTGAAGATCCTTCCGAACAGGAAGAGCAAGAGTTGCAACGCTATCGGCAGTTGATGAAAAAAGCCTCGGCAGCGGCAACCTTCGGCTTGCTGCTGATGGCTGCCGATCATTTTGACGGGTTACCGGAAATTGGTTCAACAACCGGTTCATGGGTCTGGCCGGAAATTGCGCTGATCACCTTAGGCGTCATGATGTATTCAGGTTGGCATTTTTACAGCGGCGCCTATAAGTCGTTAATGCTGGGACAGGCTAACATGGATACCCTGATTGCGCTGGGTACCGGTTCGGCGTGGCTGTATTCGTGCATTGTGCTCGATTATTACGATACCCTGCCGTCCCTGGCGAAACATGCCTATTTTGAAGCTGCGGTGATGATTCTGGCTTTTATTAATCTGGGCTCCGGCTTGGAAACCCTGGCTCGAGGTAAAACCTCCAGCGCTATTCGTCAACTGATCGGTTTGCAGCCGCGTACGGCGCGGGTGATCAGGGATGGCGAAGAAATCGATATCGCTATCGAGCAAGTGGGGTTAGGCGAAACCTTGAGAGTCAGGCCCGGCGAGAAAATTGCCGTTGACGGTGTGCTGCTGGAAGGACATTCCACGGTCGATGAGTCGATGTTGACCGGCGAATCGTTGCCGGTAGAAAAAATCGCGGGCGCCCAGGTGGTTGCCGGAACCATGAATCAGAGCGGTAGTTTTTTGTTTACCGCAACCCGCATCGGCCGCGATACCGCATTAGCGCAGATCATTAAAAGCGTCCGTCAAGCGCAAAGCAGTAAACCGGAAATCGCCCGTCTGGCGGATAAAATTTCCAGTGTTTTTGTACCGGCCGTGGTCGCATTCTCAGTGCTGACTTTTTTGATTTGGTATGCTTTTGGGCCTGAGCCTTCACTGGGTTACGCCTTTGTCACCTCAATGACCGTTCTGGTTATTGCCTGTCCCTGTGCCCTGGGTTTGGCGACGCCTATTTCGGTGATGGTAGCGGTGGGCAGAGCTGCCCAATCAGGCATTTTGATTCGTAAGGGCGAGGCCTTGCAAACGGCGGGTAAATTAACCTGTTTGATACTCGATAAAACCGGCACGGTAACCGAAGGCAAGCCGACTGTTTCGACGATTGAAACCATCGGCGACATTAGCGAAGAGCAAGTGCTGCAGTTGGCGGCGAGTATTGAATCCGGTTCGGAACATTCATTGGCGTCGGCCATTCTGGCGGCAGCAGAAGCCAAGCAGTTAACGCTGGAAAAAGTTAAGCAATTTGAATCCGTCGCCGGTCACGGAGTGATGGCGATGATTGATGGGCGGCGCGTGTTGTTCGGCAACAAGGCGCTGATGGATCAGCAAGGCGTTAGCTTTACCCGCTATAACAACCGGCTGGAAAAACTGTCGGCTCTGGGTCAAACGCCTATGTTGCTTGCTTTGGACAATAAAGTCGGTCGCATCGGTTCCCTACCGATTGCGACACTTCCGCCATCCCTGGCAGTCGTTGGCATTATCGCCGTTTCCGATCCGATTAAAAAGGACTCGGCACACGCGGTGCAGCTGTTGAAAGATCAGGGCGTCCGCATCATCATGGTGACCGGCGACAATCAAATAACCGCTCACGCCATTGCCAAGCAGGCAGGTATTTCCGAAGTGCGGGCGCAGGTGCTGCCTCAGGATAAAGCCGAGGTGGTTAAAGAACTGCAACAAGCGGGTGAAATCGTCGGCATGGTCGGCGACGGTATTAATGATGCGCCTGCATTGGCGCAAGCTGATATCGGCTTTGCGATCGGCACCGGCACCGATGTCGCTATTGAAAGCGCCGATGTGGTCATTTTGCAAGGCTCGTTGCTGAAAGTGCCTGAAGCCATTGAGTTATCCAAAGCGACGGTTATCAATATCAAACAAAACCTGATCGGCGCATTTTTCTATAATACCGTCAGCATTCCGGTCGCGGCAGGTTTGTTGTATCCGCTATTCGGCGTTTTGTTAAACCCGATGATAGCCGGTGCGGCTATGGCGCTGTCTTCCGTGACAGTGGTTACCAATGCTAACCGCTTGCGATGGATGAAATTTGTTGAACGCAAATAGGTTTTGGTCGATTTGTCAATAATACAAAAAAGCGCAGTTCACACAAGCGGCGCTAAGTGGGTTAGGTCCAGCGTAATTTTTGAAGTTCGCTCCTGCGTTGCCTAAAGCGCCTACTTTTGGTGCTATCGGCAACCGCTCCATGCGCTGCTCTATCTTCTGCATAACCTGCATGGGGGATCTAGGTTCTGTAAGACCAAATAAGCCTGTTTGCCTTTATAGTCAAAAAATGCTTCAAATCCCGAAAAAACGCTCAAACTCCGCCAGCGGCATGGCTTTGCCTATCAGATGGCCCTGGTAGGTATGGCAGCCGTGAAGCTCAAGAAATGTGCGTTGTTCTTGGGTTTCTACGCCCTCGGCAATGATGTCCATCCCCAAGTTGTTGGCCATGCCGATGATGGTCTGCACGATCACCGTATCGACAGGTTTTATTCCGATGTTGTTGATGAATGATTGATCGATTTTCAATTGATCGAAGGGCAATTGCGTCAGGTAGATCAGTGATGAATAACCGGTACCGAAATCATCCATCGAGAAGCTCACGCCGATTTTTTTGAGTGCTTGCATTTTGACAATGGTGTCGTTGATGTTGTCGAACACTAGGCTTTCGGTGAATTCGAGTTTGAGTCGATCCGCTTTGATGGCGTTTTTTTTCAGCATGGCGCAGACTTGCTCGGTAAAATCGGCTTGATGGAACTGACGTGCGCTGACATTAACGGCAAGCTGTAAATGCCGCGTTTGCTGATGGGCTTGCCATCGTTTAAGTTGGGCGCAGGCGTTTTCCAGTACCCACTGCCCAATGGGAATGATGTGTCCAATTTCTTCGGCCAGTGGAATGAATTCAAGTGGCGCTACAAGACCGCGATCAGGATGCTCCCAGCGCAACAGCACTTCGGCGCCAATGATCTGGCCGTTGCGCACTTGCCGCTGAAAATAAAGCTGGAATTGATTTTTTGCCAGCGCAAAGCGCAAGTCCGTTTCCAGAGCGGCACGCGTCGTAACCGCCTGGTGCATGTCCTGGTCGAAGAAGCGCAGGGTGTTTCGGCCGGCGGCTTTGGCTCCATACATGGCAATATCCGCACGTTTCAGTAGCGTATTAATACTCTGCTGGTGATTAGTGAACAAGGTGATGCCGATGCTGGGGGTATTTTGATATTCGTGAGTGGTAAGCTTATAGGGCTGATTGAGCGAGATAATGATTTTTTCGCCTATGGTTTTGGCTTTGGCGGCGGCTTCTTCAGCATGCTCACTCAGATCTTCCAGCATGATCACAAACTCGTCACCGCCTTGGCGAGACACGGTATCGCCCTCTCGCACACAGGCAATAAGGCGCTGTGCGACCTGCTGTAATAATACATCCCCCATATCATGACCCAGGTTGTCATTCAGGGACTTGAAATTATCCAGGTCAATGAATAACAGGGCGCCGTATTTATTATTACGTGAACTGGTTGCCAGTGCTTGCTGTAGTCTGTCGAGCAGCAGTCTTCGGTTCGGCAATGCAGTCAGTGGGTCGTAGTAGGCCAGTTGTTTTATTTCCTCTTCTGAAGCCTTGCGTGCAGAGATGTCGGTATGTAGGCCGACATAGTGGCTGACAACTCCATTGCTGTCTTTCACCGCAGTGATGGTTACCCATTTGGGATAAATATCACCATTTTTGCGTCGGTCCCAGATTTCGCCCTGCCAGGATCCGGTGCGATTAATGCATTCCCACATCTCGGCGTAAAAGGCCGCGTTGTGACGTCCTGAGTTGAGTAGGTGGGGCGTCTGACCTACGAGTTCTTCGGCACTGTAACCGGTGATGTCGGTAAAGGCCCGGTTGACACGCAAAATCACCTTGTCGGCATTGGTGATCATGATGCCTTCCTGAGCCTCGAATGCGACGGCAGCGATGCGTAATTCTTGTTCGGCATGCTTGCTTTCGGATATGTCTGTGAGCGTGATGCGCCGCAATAATGTTAGATCGTCGTTCATTACCGACAAATAGTCCAGCCGAGCATGAAAGTGACTATCGCCGCGTTTCAGCGTCAGTTCGAAGTTTTTTTTCTCGCCTTCGTGCTGTAGCAGGTTTTGTAGTAGAAGATACCAGCGGCCGCAGTCTTCGGGCGCGATCAAGTCGATGAAATAACGGTTTAGCAGATTGTTGCGTTCCTCGCCGAGTAGCGTGGCGGCAGTAAGATTGATCTCGATAATGTTACCCTCGGAGTTGAGGCTAAGGTAGCCAACGGGAGCAAATTCATAGAGATTAAGGTAGCGGCTACGGGATGTTTCCAGAGCGGCGCGGGCGCGCAGTAACTCCTCGTTTTGCATTTCCAGCTCGATCTGGTGTATTCGTAAGTCCTCGTTTTGCATCTCCAGTTCGATCTGGTGTTCCCGTAATTCGCGCAGTAGTTCTTCCTCTGCCTCGGTAGGTGGCTTTGGTTTTTGTCCCTGTTGGTTGGATTTGTTGGCCACGTAAACTCCTCACTGTTATAAGGTGTTCGATAGGGAGAATTCAAGCGTCTAGGGTAAGGGGTTCGGTGTCTTCAATCAATATGTGCTATTACTTAGTCAGGTGAGTCTGCTGTTGAGCTGAATAGCTTATGTCGTCATACAAAGCCTGCTTTGTGGCCGTTCAAATCGGTAGGCCACGCAACGCGTTTGCCTACGCCTAGTCGACGATATTTTCTATCGCCAGCAGGATCAATTGCGGTTCTCCGGTCCGGCCGATGATGCAGCGGGCATTGAGTTACAATTTACGGTGACCCATGGTGGGAAAATGATAATCTATCGGATAGTTTTCAAAAGCTTGCTTGTGCGACAGGACGGTTTCCAGAAGCTCGCGCAAGGCTAAGATGTTCCATTGACCTTTGCCCAGTTCGTAGAGGGGGCGTCCTACGGTCTCTTCGGCAGTCACTTTAAAGTGTTGGTAAAACGAGCGACTGGCGGTGATGACCTTCAATTCGTCATTGAGCACAATAAGCGGCTCGCGTACCGTATCGACGATGACTTCGGCCAATAGCCTCGCTTCCTGCGCCGCTATAGCCTGGGTGCGTTCGGTGATGTTGGTGAAGGTCAGCACCACGCCATCGATCATGTTTTCCAGTGTCCGGTAGGGCTGGACGCGTGCCAGATAACAATTGCCATTCCCCGTTTTTACTTCACGTTCGATGGGCACCAGATTATCGAGTACGGTATGGGCGTCATCCAGCAGGTCTTCACCTTCCAGTTCGGGCTTGATGTCGCTGAGTGCGCGGCCCACATCCGAGGCAACCAGGCGGTAGATTTGTGTCGCATCGCGTGTAAAACGCCGGATGATCAGGTTTTGATCGAGAAAGATGGTGCCGACGTGGATGTTGTCGAGCAGGTTCTTCATGTCGTTTTGCATGTCGGCCAGTTGGACAATTTTGGCCTGTAGTTCGGAGTTTACGGTGATCAGTTCTTCATTAATGGATTGCAATTCCTCTTTGGAGGTTTCCAGCTCTTCATTGGTGGATTGCATCTCTTCATTAGTGCATTTAAGCTCCTCGTTGGACGCATACTGTTCCTCAATGGTGGCCTGGAGGTTTTCTTTGGTGTAGGCCAGTTCGCGCTCCAGTTCCTCAATATGGTGCATTTCATTAGTCTTGGAGCTGCGCTTGATCCGCGTCGGTTTGCCGGGTGTCGGATGTATTACTCGATGTTCAAGTTTTTAAGCTTAGAAATACAGCCGGAAAACGGGTAAGCTAATCAGTGTAAACTGCCACGTATTTCAACACCATGTTGATGTACGAGCCGGCACACTTTATAAAATCGTTTGTCACTGATTTAGATGCAGCCCTGGGAAAGCTAAAGTCCAATGCCAGGCTGACGCACCTACAAAAGACTTGGCTAGGATTTTGTTTAACGGGGATGTTACTGACC
>NZ_JAWPOH010000035.1:0-39093 GCF_037671525.1 Methylobacter svalbardensis | reverse complement strand
GAGATGTGGGAGAAATCAAGCATCCCCTATACCGTACGCAAGAAACGCAAAGCTTTTTTCAATAATATTGAAAGCCAAAAATCGGGGAATGTTTAGCTTGCGAAAAAGGGCTGATTTCGACAGCCTACTGTCACCCCTATTTTTTAACGTGTTGAGGACGGTATTCTTATCGATTTTTAGCTCCGTCTCGTATCACGAATGCCGCTGCGATTGATTGCCGTCTCTATCGATTGTTTCAGAATGAAATAAGAGAGAGGTTCAAGACCTTGAACCTCTGTTTCTCGCTAAAATAAACCGGTGATTTTGCCGTTATCATCAATATCAATTCTTTCCGCAGCAGGCACTTTGGGCAAGCCGGGCATGGTCATCATATCTCCCGCAATCGCTACAATAAAGCCGGCGCCGTTTGCCAGACGAACATCGCTGATTTCAACGACATGGCCTGAAGGCGCGCCTTTGGCATTCGGGTTGGTTGAAAAGGACATTTGGGTTTTTGCCATGCAAATGGGGAACTTGCCGTAATCCGCATTCCATACCGCCAGTTGTGCTTTCACTTTAGGGCTTGCGGTGACACTGCCTGCGCCGTACAACTTGGTGGCAATGGCTTCGATTTTTTCCCAGAGACTCAGGTCCTCGTCGTAGACGTAGTTAAATCCAGGTTCGCGGTGATCAACAATGTCGCTGACTACGCCGGCCAGTTCTTCAGCACCGGCACCGCCTTCCGCCCAATGTTTGGAAACTATGCATTTTGCGCCCAAGGTTTCGCATTTTTGTTGTAGCAAGGCGATTTCTGCGTCGGTATCAAAAGTGAAATGATTAACACAGACCACACAAGGCAGGCCGTAATGGTGGGTGATGTTATGGTAATGACGTTCAAGGTTTTCAAAGCCTTGCTCCAGTGCCGTCAGATTCTCCTGATTTAACGCCTCTTTAACCACGCCGCCGTGGAATTTAAGCGCCCTGACCGTAGCAACCAGCACCACAGACGATGGTTTCAGGCCTGACATACGGCATTTAATATCGATAAATTTTTCAGCGCCCAAATCAGCCCCGAAACCCGCTTCGGTCACCACATAATCGGCCAGTTTCAGCGCGGTTTTGGTCGCGGTTACGGTGTTGCAGCCGTGGGCGATATTGGCGAACGGCCCGCCGTGGATAATCGCGATATTGTTTTCCAGCGTTTGCACCAGATTGGGTTTTATCGCATCTTTTAACAAGGCCGCCATCGAGCCTTGTGCATTCAGGTCGCGGGCGTAAACCGGCGTTACCTTGTCGGATTTATAGCCGATCACGATACGTCCGAGGCGTTCTTTAAGATCCGCACGGCTGGTCGCCAGACATAAAATTGCCATGACTTCGGAAGCGACCACGATGTCGTAGCCGTCCTCGCGCAAGTAGCCGTTGGCCGGGCCGCCCATGCCGACCACGATGTTACGAAGCGCCCGGTCGTTCATGTCGACGACGCGTTTCCATTGGATGCGCCGCGGGTCGATGTCCAGATCGTTGCCGTGATTGATATGGTTGTCGATCAACGCCGACAGCAGGTTGTGCGCCACGCCGATCGCGTGAAAATCGCCGGTAAAATGCAGGTTGATGTCTTCCATCGGCACAACCTGCGAGTAACCGCCGCCCGCCGCGCCGCCTTTTACGCCGAAGCACGGTCCTAATGAAGGCTCGCGCAGGCACATCATGGTTTTTTTGCCGATGCGGTTCATCGCATCGCCCAAGCCCACCGTAGTAGTGGTTTTGCCTTCACCGGCCGGAGTAGGGCTGATTGCGGTAACCAATATCAGTTTGCCGTCTTCTTTATCGGACAGGCTGTTGACATACTCAAGAGACATCTTGGCTTTGTAATGACCGTAAGGGTCAAGATGTTCGGCATCGATGCCGTATTGTTCTTTCACCAAACCGATGATCGGTTTCATGTTGGCTTGTTGGGCGATTTCTATGTCTGACATTGTTTGTTTTTAAAAAAAGAGTTGGTTGAATGGGTATTTGTAGGATGATTTTCTACGCTGGAATAGTAAAAATTAATGGATTAAATAATCACAAAAGCCTGAATAGTGCTTACGGTGAGTTTAGCCTGTTTTTTTCTTAACATCTCAACTTGCAATTGCTGAACTTCAGGCCCGGTTCTTGGTACTCTTGATGCGACAATGTGACATGTCTTTTTAATCTCGCGATGTTCAGCAATGAATCTGTCGATAGTGGCAACTAATTGCTCGTAGGCTTCTTGTATGTGACGGCCTTTCAATTCTAAATAAATTACACTGCTAATTTTATCAGAAGCAGCGTTGTCAATAATTTCAAACATATAATCGCAACGCTTGCTTGAATCAACAATCAAACAGCCATCGACTTTGATTTTCCTTACCGCTTTTCCTGATGGATTTTTTATCGTCAGCTTTCTGTTGTGTTCATTGGCTGTTATCAATTTGTTGGTTGTTTGAGTTGTGCAATTGCCATAATCCATTATTCAGCACCGTACAAAATTTCAGTAGCCACGCTAAACGCCGCATCGAATTCATCCGAGACTGCATCAAGCAGATTTGCGCCGATCAGACGGTTTTCCATATCAATGATGGACTCCAGTTTTCCCTTATTTAATGTATAAGCAGACACATCTTCTAATCGAATCAGCTCATCAGTGGGCAGGACTTTTGCGAGTTTTTTCAGCTTGTTTTTATCGCCATTGGCTTTGTTGCAGGCATCTTGTCCAACAACTAAATTATTAATAGCCGTTAATATATAAGGGCTATGAGTGGTAATAAAAAATGAATGTCCAAAAGTGTTATATATTGTGGCAATCAGGCTGATAATTTGCTTTTGCGATACGGGAAATAGATGGGCTTCGGGTTCTTCTATGAAAAAAGATATTTTGTTTCCAAACACCAACGGCCAAATTTTCAGAATCAAAAGCATGGGCAAAGATTCTTGCTGACCTGAAGAGGCATTAGCCAAATTAGTCCGCTTACCTTCGTTTAAAACCCAGTCCTGTTCTTCTGCGTAAACGTATTCGCCAACCACTATATCGTTAATGAGTTTATCTATTTTTTTTCTAAAAGCATCATTAGCTTTATCATGACGAAGAAAACCAATTTGATCAATTTCATGAAAACGCTTCATTTGTTCTAAGCGAGAGCCAAACTCTTTAATAAATGTATCTATATCAATATCGTTTACGAGGAATGAAAAAACATTTTTTTGTAGGGTGGCAAAAAAAGATCGACCTGCTGGAATAAAAATAGATTCTTTAAACATGTTACTAAATGTGGAATTATCTATTTTTTCAGAAACTGTGTCATGGAAGATAAACTCTCTTCTTGTTGGTGTTTTTTTGTTGATTTCCTGTTCTATCTCTGCACTAAATCTATCTAAAGCAAGTTTGTAACTATTTTTTAATTCTTTATGGAAATCAGCCAAGTCTTTACAATAATTAAACTTCAATGTGTATTTATTGCCTGCTTTGGTTCTTATAATCGATGCCTCAACATCTCCATTTTTATAAACAATAGAAAACTCCTGGTTCACCCACGAATAGCGGGGGAAAATCTGCTCAAACTGGGCTAAACATTTCTTATCAATTTCCCGTTTGGTTGCAAATTTTTGGATGGATTGGTAAAAAGCATCCGAAAAATTTTTTTTAAAAAAATAAACCAACTTGGCAATAACGCTTTTACCCTGAGCTTGCGCACCGATTAAGATATTTATTTTTCGTATCTCAAAATCTGCGTGGTCTATGGTTAAAAAACCATTAATTTCGATGCGTTCCATTAATCTTTCCTAAAAACGATATGCCGAAATGTCGGGCAACGAAAAGCAGTCGCCTCGGCAATTGCTCCTGCATTGCTCTACCTCCTGCATCCGTGCAGTCGTAAAGCGCCTACTTTTGGTGCCCGACCTACCCAACTCAGCTATAAACCGGAAACCGCGCACAAAGATTGCTGACCTTGTCACGTACCGTTGCAATGACGTTTTCGTCGTCCATATTCTCCATCACATCGCACATCATATGGGCAATATCAATCATTTCCGCTTCCTTGAAGCCGCGGGTGGTCGGCGCAGGCGTGCCGACACGGATGCCGCTGGTCACAAACGGCGATTGCGGATCGTTAGGCACGGCGTTTTTGTTGACGGTGATATGCGCTTTGCCTAAGGCCGCATCGGCCGCCTTGCCGGTGATGCCTTTGGCGATCAAGGATACCAGCATCAAATGATCGTCGGTGCCGCCGGAAACCACGTCGAAACCGCGTTTCATGAATACTGCAGCCATGGCCTGGGCGTTTTTGATAACCTGTTGCTGATAAACGCGAAACTCCGGTTGCATGGCTTCTTTAAAGGCAACGGCTTTGGCTGCAATTACGTGCATTAACGGGCCGCCCTGAATGCCGGGGAAGATGTTGGAGTCGAATTTTTTCTCCAGTTCCGGGTTGCTTTTGCATAAAATCAGGCCGCCGCGCGGGCCGCGCAAGGATTTGTGCGTGGTGCTGGTGACCACGTCGGCAATAGGCACGGGATTCGGATATAAACCTGCGGCAACTAGACCGGCGACATGCGCCATGTCGACAAACAGGTAAGCGCCGACTTTATCGGCGATGTCGCGGAAGCGTTGCCAGTCCCAGATGCGCGAGTAGGCGGAAAAACCGGCAACCAGTACTTTGGGTCTGTGTTCCAGCGCCAGCGCTTCAACTTGTTCATAGTTGATTTCACCGGTTTCAGGGTGCAGGCCGTATTGAACGGCGTGGTAGATTTTGCCGGAGAAGTTAGGCTTAGCGCCGTGGGTTAAATGGCCGCCATCGGCAAGGCTCAGGCCCAGGATGGTGTCGCCCGGTTGTATCAAGGCCATGAATACCGCCATATTGGCTTGTGAGCCGGAATGCGGTTGGACGTTGGCGTAATCGGCTCCGAATAAGGCTTTGGCGCGGTCGATGGCTAATTGCTCGGCTTTATCGACAAACTCGCAGCCACCGTAGTAACGTTTGCCGGGATAGCCTTCGGCATATTTGTTGGTTAACTGCGAGCCTTGCGCTTCCATGACCCGCGGGCTGCAATAGTTTTCGGAAGCGATCAGTTCGATGTGATCTTCCTGGCGTTGACGCTCTTCTTCGAGGGCCTGGAATAATTCATCATCGAAGCCTTTGATAGTCATTGATTTTTTAAACATGGTGTTCTCCTGGATTAATATTTTTTGTTTAAGGTGCAGGCTGGATCAGCAGTATTTGCAGATCGGCGACATTGGTGCCTGTCGCGCCGGTATTCACTAGGTCGCCAGACGCTTTTAACGCGGTATATGAGTCATTATTTTCAAGCAACTCGATTGGGTTTACGCCTGCTTGAACCATGCGTTTTATCGTGTTTCGGTCAACGATGCCGCCTGCCGCATCGGTGGGGCCGTCGCGTCCGTCGGTGCCGCCGCTAAGGAATGTCCAGTTGCCGGTTAGGCCTTGTTGTTCTGCGGCAAGCGCAAAAGCCAGCGCCATTTCCTGATTGCGACCGCCGCGTCCATTTCCTTTTAGTGTAACCGTGGTTTCGCCGCCCGCCAGCAGGGCCATGGGTTGGTTTTGTAAGGTGATTTCTCCTAAGGCGCCTGCTTTTTGTAGTCGCCCTTCAACACACTGGGCGACTAAAGTCGCCCCTACAGTCCTGGCCTCGCCGCATAAATGATCGCTGTACAGTTTTGTCTTGTAGCCCAGATTCTGCGCCGCATGCAGCATTGCGTTGACGCTGATGCTGTTGCTGCCGATCAGGGTATGTCCGGTATTTTTAAAGACATCATCGCCCGGCTTGGGTGTTTCTTCAATATTGCCCAGCTTACCCTGTTCCAGATGCTGACGGACATTGATCGGCACTTGCTCCCAAACGCCTTGGGTCTTAAAAACTTCGATCGCATCGGCGTAAGTGGTATTGTCGGCAACGGTGGGGCCGCTGGCAATGGAACTTAAATCGTCGCCCAAGACGTCGGATAAAATGAGCGCATGCAGATGGACAGGCGCAGCCATTCGGGCCAAGCCGCCGCCTTTTAGTCGCGACAAATGTTTGCGTACACGGTTAATCTGGTTGATGGTTGCGCCAGAGGTCAGCAGCAAATCGGTGGCGGCAATCTTTTCCGCTAAGGTAATCTGTCCGGCAGGGTAGGGAATCAGCGCCGAACCTCCGCCGCTGACCAGTACCAGCACCAGTTCATTTGCTTTAGCATTACGCACCCGATCCGCAATGAGTTGCGCAGCGTTAAGACCGGCGGCATCGGGTAAGGGATGTCCCGCACCGAATACGTCGATATTATCGATACTTGTTACATTTTCATAATTGGTAACGGCTATGCCTCTGCCCGCCATCATTCCGTCAGGAATGATTTCTTGAGCTGCTTTTGCCATTGCGCAGGCGGCCTTGCCGAAAGCGATAAGATGAATTTTTGAATAATTGCCAAGCAGCTCCGGGGCAAGGTAGCGTTTAACAGCCTGATAAGGATCAGCTGCGGTTATGCCTGCCTGAAAAATGCTGATGGCATCTTGTCTTATTAATGCCGGATCGGGTAAATGGCTCATATCAGGTTCTGTCGCTGTTTATGCCATTTCTTTGGCTAGCGCAAAGATATTTTCCGCATCGAAAACCTGTTTGTTGTCTTCAAATAGCTTTGCGATGCAGGCGCGGTGCAAGGCCAGTTTTAGTGAGCCGAAACCGATAGCGCCCCAGATGATTTTGTCGTTGCGCAGGTTGCCTTTGTCCATCACGTCAGTGCCGCCGATGCCAAGAGGTGGAGTGGCGTTGGCATCGGCCATCATTTCGATATGGGTGTTATGCTGCCATTGGTCGGCGGAGAGCAGCTCTACACCAGCGGCGCCGGTAGCAAAAACGATGTTGGCGTGTTCAATGGCCTTGGCTCGAGCCTCGTTATCGAATGCTTCAACAGGGGTCAGATTTACGCCAAAGCGTGCTTTCATGTTATCGCAGGCTTGAACGGCTCGCTCCATTTTACGAGCGGTCAATGACACCTCGGCGCCTTCCATAGCCAGCATCGCCGCCGCGCGTTGTCCTACCGGGCCGGTACCGGCCAGCACCACCGCTTTTTTACCGGCCAGGACGCCGCTGGATGCAAGTTTTGCAATAGCGGCGGCGGCCGTGGTGTTGCTGCCGTTACTATCGAGCATGACCGACACCTGAAAGCCTGGGAAAAAATGTTTTTGCACGGCAACAAATAGTGCTTGACCGGCGATCATGTCGCTGCCGCCGACAAAAATGGCGGTATTTTTTTTGTCCTTGGGCGCACGGGTAAATATCGTGCCTTCTACCAGAGCCGTGATGTTTTCAGGCGTCAATCCTCCATGCCCGATGACATGATCTGCACCGCCATCATAGGCTACAACCGTATCGAAAACTGAAGGGTGAGTGTCCGTATCGAATTGGAATAACAGTTTTTTCATTAACTTGCTCGTGATAGGTTGGTCTGGTATGCGTGAATACGATTATTAAACCGGCTTATTATACTCGATAAATAAAACACTGCCTTATTTAGCCCGCTTCCTGTTTAGACGCCGCCTGCAATCTGATGCGCGTATTTTTTGATATGCTTGCTAGGAGAGGCTTATCTTCGTTATTATCTGTAAAAAAGGAATGATGCTGTGGTTGTCAGGTGCTGTCGGTACACCGCTACGCGGCAATAGGCTAATTGCAATATTTTCCGGCTATCTTGCCAGCTTTATCGAAAAAAAATTATAAAAATCAAAGGAAAAACAGATGAAAACACCCGTTCACATTGCTGTAACAGGCGCCGCAGGCCAAATTAGTTATTCTTTGCTGTTTCGATTGGCTGCTGGCGCGTTGTTAGGCCCAGACCAGCCGGTTGTCTTGCATCTGCTTGAAATACCCCAGGCAATGAGCGCCTTGCAAGGCGTGGTTATGGAGTTAAAGGATTGCGCTTTCCCTTTACTGCATCGCATTGAAGTCACAGACGATCCCAAAGTGGCCTTCAAGAATGTCGATTATGCATTTTTGGTTGGTGCAAGGCCAAGAGGGCCGGGCATGGAACGCAAGGATTTATTGGAGGTGAACGCAGAGATTTTTGCGGTTCAAGGTAAGGCCTTGAATGACGTCGCCAGCAGAAAGATAAAGATCTTGGTGACCGGTAATCCGGCCAACACCAATGCGCTGATTGCGTTGAGCAATGCGCCGGACTTGAAGGCGGAAAATTTTTCTGCCATGTCGAGACTGGATCATAATCGGGCGTTAAGTCAATTGGCGGAGAAATGCGGCGTCTTGCCTGCTGATGTAAAAAACATGACTGTTTGGGGCAATCACTCGGCTACGCAGTATCCTGATATTCATCATGCCAAGGTTAAAGGGCAGGATGCCTTGTCTTTGGTTGATAATAATTGGTACGTCAATGAATTTATTCCTATTGTTCAGCAGCGGGGAACGGAAATTATTAAAGCCAGAGGACAATCCAGCGCCGCATCGGCTGCAAATGCAGCGATAGGTCAGATGAAAACCTGGGCTTTGGGTACCGAGCCAGGCGACTGGGTGAGCATGGGGGTGGTATCGAACGGCAATTACGGCATTGAATCCGGGTTGGTTTATTCTTTTCCGGTAACGGTAGTTAACGGAGAGTTTACTATAGTAAGAGGTCTGGATGTTAACGAGTTTAGCATGCACAGAATGCGGATTAGCGAGGCTGAATTAAAAGAAGAAAGAGATGCGGTTAAGCATTTATTGAGATAAAAGGACTGCTTAGCATCCTATATTGACAAGTACGTTGTCACTTCTAATGGCGTGTAATGGAATGGTGTTGCCGGTTTTTTAGGTTTATTGACAATAGCCCGGTGAGCTGATACTTTGCCTCGCTGGCACTCATCTTAGTGGAGTGCTAAATTTAGTCGCAGAGGTTGGTGTGGGTAATCAGGTTTTAAATGAGCGATCGCTACAGCTATTGAAAGCCTTGGTCGAGCGTTATATTAGCGATGGTCAGCCGGTGGGTTCACGGGCTTTATCAAAAGATTCGGGTTTAAAGTTAAGTCCGGCAACTATTCGCAATGTGATGGCCGATCTGGAAGATCTGGGGCTGTTGCATTCGCCGCATACGTCGGCGGGACGGGTGCCTACGGTTAGCGGTTATCGCTTGTTTGTCGATACCTTGTTGACGGTTAAACCATTGGAATCAAAAGATTTAACCCGATTGTATCAAGGTTTGTCGGGAAGCGATGACAGCAGTGATATGATCGGTGTCGCATCACGTTTGCTGTCAGAATTAACGCAGATGGCCGGAGTGGTGACCCTGCCTAAAAGAGAGCGGGTGTGTTTGCGGCATATCGAGTTTCTGTCTTTATCTAACACCCGTGTGCTGGTCATTTTTGTCACCAATGAACAGGAAGTTCATAACAAAATCATTCATACCGCTAAAGTTTTCAGCCCTGCCGAATTACAGCAGGCAGCCAATTATTTAAATTCAATTTATTCCGGACACAGCCTGGATTCGGTGCGTAAATCTGTCTTAAAAGAGTTGCAGGAAGATCAGGAGCGCATGACAAATCTGTCTGGAACAGATTTGCATTTACCCGAAGGGTGTCGGGCAGGAAAGCCCGGCATGACAAATCTGTCTGGAACAGATTTGCATTTACCCGAAGGGTGTCAGGCAGGAAAGCCCGGCATGAATCACGGTCTGTTGGATGCGGTCAAGATGGCGCAGTTGGCTTTCGATCAGGACAATGACAAAGACAAAGACGATTATGTGCTGACCGGCGAAACCAATTTGATGGGTTTTTCCGAGCTGTCGGATATGGAGCGGCTAAAAAGCCTGTTTGAAGCGCTCAGTCAAAAGCAGGGCGTTATTCATTTGCTGGATCAGTGTATGAAAGCCGATGGCGTGCAAATCTTTATCGGTGAAGAATCCGGTTATCGGGCTTTTGATCATTGCAGTCTGGTGACGTCATCGTATTCGGTTAGTGATCAAGTCGTCGGAGTGCTGGGCGTTATCGGGCCGACGCGTATGGCCTACGAGAAAATCATCCCTTTTGTCGATGTGACGGCAAAATTGTTAGGTGCCGCCTTGAATCCAAAATCAACGGCCCCACTATAAATATCATCTGTTTTTGTGCCGCGTGGCATAGATATTAATTTTCAATGTTAAGGAGCTATAAATAATGAGTACTGATCAGGAAGCGCCTGAATCTCAGGTTGAAACTGAAAGCGAAACGGTTGCAGAGCCGCATACTGAGTTAACCGAACATGAGCTTACGGTTGACGAGTTAAAGCAGACCCTGGTCCAAGCTGAGCAAAAAGCTCTGGGAAACTGGGACAAAGCGGTTCGTATACAGGCGGAAATGGAAAACCTGAAAAGAAGAACCCAAAAGGATCTGGAAGATGCACACAAATTTGCTTTAACAGGTTTTGCCAAAGAATTATTGTCGGTATTAGACAGTCTGGTGTTGGGCTTGCAGGCTGCAACCGGCGATAGTGAAGAGGTGAAAAAGTTCCGTGAAGGCAGCGAATTAACGATTAAACAGTTTGAATCAGTCTTTGCAAAATTCAAAATTGAAGCGATTGATCCGATCGGTCAGCCGTTTAATGCCGAACAGCATCAGGCTATGGCGATGCAGGTTGTCGAAGGCGCGGAGCCGAATACGGTGGTTAACGTTTTCCAAAAAGGTTATGTCTTGAACGGGCGCTTGCTCCGTCCCGCCATGGTTTTGGTCGCCAAAGCCGCTGAAAAAAAGCCGACGGATAGCCCTAGTATCGATGAACAGGCTTGAAATCAAATAAAGCAGCCTCATATTTGTAACAACTTTTACTTTTTAAATATATTCAAGTCTGGAGAACTCAATGGCTAAAATAATCGGCATAGATTTAGGAACAACAAACTCGTGTGTTGCGGTATTGGAAAACGGCGTAGCAAGAGTGATTGAAAACAGCGAAGGAGCGCGCACTACACCTTCCATTATCGCTTTTACCAGCGACGATGAAGTGTTGGTAGGGCAGTCGGCAAAACGCCAGGCGGTTACCAACCCCAAAAATACTGTATTTGCAATCAAGCGTTTGATCGGCCGTCGGTTCAAGGACGATGTCGTGCAAAAAGACATCAAAATGGTGCCTTATAAAATCGTCGAAGCTGAAAACGGCGATGCCTGGGTTGAAGTTCACGGCAAAAAAATGGCGTCTCCCGAGATTTCAGCGCGTATCTTGATGAAGCTGAAAAAAGATGCTGAAGCCTATTTAGGCGAAGAAGTCACCGAAGCGGTCATTACCGTACCGGCTTATTTTAACGACTCACAACGCCAGGCGACTAAAGACGCTGGTCGTATTGCCGGTCTTGAAGTTAAACGTATTATCAATGAGCCGACTGCATCTGCGTTGGCGTTCGGCATGGATAAGCCTAAAGGCGATACCAAAATTGCGGTGTATGACTTAGGTGGCGGTACCTTTGATATTTCCATTATTGAAATTGCCGAGATAGAAGGCGAGCATCAGTTCGAAGTGTTATCGACCAACGGCGATACTTTCCTGGGCGGTGAAGATTTCGACTCAAGAATCATTGAATTTTTGGCCTCAGAATTCAAAAAAGAAAGCGGCGTTGATGTGCATAACGATCCGCTTGCATTGCAACGTTTAAAAGAAGCGGCGGAAAAAGCCAAGATTGAATTGTCTTCAAGCCAGCAAACGGATGTGAATCTGCCTTACATTACCGCAGATGCCTCAGGCCCCAAGCATTTGAATGTTAAATTGACCAGAGCCAAATTGGAATCGCTGGTTGAAGAGCTGATTAACCGCACTAAAGGCCCTTGTGTAATGGCGCTGAAAGACGCGAAATTATCGGCATCGGATATTAATGACGTGATTTTGGTAGGCGGTCAAACCCGTATGCCGAAAGTGCAGGAAATGGTAAAAGCCATTTTCGGCAAAGAGCCGCGCAAAGACGTTAACCCTGATGAAGCGGTTGCTTTAGGCGCAGCGATCCAGGCGGGCGTTCTGGCGGGCGACGTTAAAGATGTGTTGTTGCTGGATGTTATCCCGTTATCGCTGGGTATCGAGACTATGGGCGGTATCATGACCAAACTGATCGAGAAAAACACCACGATCCCGACCAATGCATCGCAAGTGTTTTCTACGGCGGACGACAATCAAACGGCAGTGACCGTTCATGTATTGCAAGGTGAGCGCGAAAAAGCGGCGGCGAATAAATCGCTGGGACGTTTTGATCTGTCCGATATTCCACCTGCATCGCGCGGTATTCCGCAAATTGAAGTTGCATTCGACATTGATGCCAACGGTATTTTGAACGTGTCGGCCAAAGACAAGGCGACCGGCAAAAAACAATCGATTGTCATTAAAGCCTCTAGCGGTTTATCGGATGACGAAGTTGATCGCATGATTAAAGATGCCGAAGCACATGCCGATGAAGATCGTAAATTGACTGAGTTAGTTCACGCTCGTAACCATGCGGACGGCATGATACATGCGACTGAAAAATCATTGAAAGAATTGGGTGATCAAGTCGGCGCTGATGAAAAAACCAGCATTGAGCATGCGATTGAGGCACTGAAAGCGGCGGTTAAAGGTGATGATAAAGCGGAAATTGAAGACAAAACCAATGACTTAACTGAGTTGTCCGGTAAGCTGGCGGAACGCGTTTACGCACAAAAATCGGCGTCTGAGGGTGAAGCGTCCGGCGCTCACGCTTCTGCAGAACATGCTACGGCGGATGACGGTGTTGTCGACGCCGAGTTTGAGGAAGTTAAAGACGACGATAAGAAGTAAAATGCAAGTTGGGGCGCACCTTACCCCGATGCATTAACTTAAGGCATAAAACCACGAAGAATACGAAGCTCACGAAGAAAAAACTTCGTGTCCCTTCGTGTTCTTTTTGCGGTTTAATCAACATCGATTATTGATTGAACGTGCTGACTTTCCGATATCTATCGAGAGCCTCGCAGCCAATGAGTTTAGCAACGTCTCATCCTCTTCACAGGGTATCCGGGGTAATATCAGACAATGACAATCACCAAAATCCAACAATAGACTATTGAACCATGGCAAAAGAAGATTTTTACAAGCTTCTCGGTGTAGACAGAAACGCCAGTGATGCAGAAATTAAGAAAAGCTATCGCAGCAAGGCGATGAAGTATCATCCGGACAGGAATAAAGATAATACGGCGGCATCTGAGGTCAAGTTTAAGCAGATAAAAGAGGCTTACGAAGTTTTATCGGATCCTAAAAAACGCTCGGCTTATGACCAGTTCGGCCATGCGGGGATTGATCCTTCGATGGGCGGCGGTCGTTCCGGCGGTTTCGGCGGCGGTGAAAGTTTCAGCGATATTTTCGGCGATATTTTTGGCGGCGGAAGACAGCAACAGCAGAGGAGCAACGTTCAGCGCGGCTCGGACCTGCGCTACAACCTGGAATTATCGCTCGAAGAAGCCGTATTCGGCACCGATGCCAAAATCCGTGTGCCGGTGTTGGTTGCCTGTGGCGTGTGCAACGGTTCCGGTGCTAAAAAAGGTTCCAGTCCGGTCATTTGTTCAACTTGCCAAGGTCACGGTCAAGTCAGGATGCAACAGGGTTTCTTTTCGGTTCAACAAACCTGTCCAACCTGCCGCGGTACCGGCAAACAGATAAAAGATCCTTGCGGTTCGTGCCATGGTCAGGGTCGTGTCCAGGAAAATAAAACCCTGTCCGCAAAAATTCCGGCAGGCGTCGACACCGGCGATCGTATACGCCTGGCCGGAGAAGGCGAAGCCGGAGAGTTCGGCGGTCCGGCCGGCGATCTTTATGTTCAGGTTCAGGTAAAGGAACATCAGATTTTCACCCGCGACGGCGCGAATTTATATTGCGAAGTGCCGATCAGTTTTCCTACCGCCTGTTTGGGCGGTGAGCTGGAAGTGCCAACCTTGAATGGCAAAGTGCTGTTAAAAATCCCCGCTGAAACGCAAACCGGTAAATTGTTCAGGTTGCGCGGCAAAGGCGTCAAGCCGGTCAGGGGCGGGCTGGTCGGCGATTTGTTATGCAAGGTACAGATCGAAACGCCTGTGCATCTGACCAAAGAACAAAAAGCCTTGGTTGAGCAGCTCAGCGAATCCTTATCCGGCGGCGGTAAGCACCATAGTCCGCAGGAGTCTTCATGGACCGATGGTGTAAAAAGCTTTTTCGATAAACTAACAGGATAAGTCATGATGCGTATTGCTGTAGTAGGTGCGTCCGGCCGCATGGGGCTTTGCTTGATCAAAGCGGCGGCACTGGCAAAAAATGTCGAGTTGGCCGTTGCCGTGTCCCGTCCCGAGAGTCTTGCGATAGGTAGGGATGCCGGTGAATTGGCAGGCATCAGTGTGGTCGGTATTAAAGTTGTCGATGATTTGGCGTCGGTTGTCGATCAATTCGACGTATTGATCGATTTTACCCGCCCCGATGTCTCAATGGCCTTTATCGAGACTTGCCGCGAGGCCGGAAAAAAGCTGGTCATCGGCACCACCGGTTATAGCGATGCGCAAAAGGCCCTGATCAGCGAAGCGGCTAAAGACGTGGCGATAGTGATGGCGCCCAACATGAGTGTCGGTGTCAATCTGTCGCTTAAATTGCTCGAAATGACCGCCAAAGTCATGGGTGATTATACCGACATTGAAGTGATCGAAGCCCATCACCGGCATAAAGTCGATGCGCCATCCGGCACCGCATTGCGCATGGGTGAAGTGATCGCCGACGCGTTAGGCCGCGATTTGAAAAACTGCGCGATTTACGGCAGGGAAGGCAATACCGGCGAACGCGACAGAAAAACCATCGGTTTTTCAACCATACGCGCCGGGGACATCGTCGGCGAGCATACCGTCATGTTTGCCGACGACGGCGAGCGGGTGGAAATCACCCATAAAGCGACCAGCCGCATGACCTTTGCCAATGGCGCAGTCAGAGCGGCGGTTTGGCTGGCCGATAAGGACAGCGGTTTGTACGACATGCAGGATGTTTTGGGGCTTTCTTGAATGGTGGAGGTAGTACCTTGATGTCCTCTTTTATCAAGTACCCGATAGCGGTTCTTGCGCTGTTTTCCATGGTCATGACGGTGGACGCCAAGAACATCCCGAAAAACCCAACAACAGAGCAGCCACCTGCTGGGGTGTTATTCGATATTCCGAAGCTAGCGGGAAAAACCCAAGCGGAAGTTGAGGCGCTCCTTGGCGAGCCTGTTTTCTGTGCCAAGTCAGAATCAGCGCTGAACTGCTCATTTCAGGAAGATGAAATTGAAATTGTATTCATTGACGGAAAAGCAGACTGGATTACCGTAAACGGGGCGTTCCGCAGTCCCACCTACAGTCAGAAGGTTGAAGGAAAAACCAAAGCCGAGGCATTAGCGTTACTTGGCGATCCCGATTTCTGCGTCAAGGCAAAATCCGCCTTGTACTGTTCATTCAAGGACGGTGATGTCAGCGGCAGCGTTGAATTTATCGACGGAAAGGTCAGTGAAGCTACCGTAAAAGGAAGTCTGGGTAATGCGCCTTACAGCAAAGAGACTTTGGCAATGCTTGGACTCCCTGTAAAGGATGCGACCTTTAGTAATGAACATGTGATGCGCTGGGAGAATATTCCAGGGCTGCTGAGCGTCATGTTGCATTCGGAAGGCAAAACCGTGTCTCTTGCGACCATAAAGGTGAAAACCAGGTAAGGTCGTAATTTGTAGAGTGGTTTCGTAACGCAAGCCGAATCAACCACAACACCGATTACAGCCTGCCCGACGCGCGGTGGATTGTCATGCTGCGAATCTACCCTACAGGGCTTAATTATTATCCAGGCGCTTTACAATCCCAATGCCTAATAATAAAACCAACGTCCCCCACAATAAACCCGGCACCAGCCAGAATCCCTTTTGGTAGAAGGTGGCTGGCGGGTTTTTCAGATAAGGCACGTCGTATAAGCCAGTCCAAGCTTGATGTATCGGCGAGCGTTCCAGGATTTCTCCGGATGCCAGCGATACCGTGGAAATACCGGTATTGGTGACACGTAATACCGGACGACGAAATTCTACGCCGCGAGCCAAGGTCATGTACATGTGCTGGTAGGGTTCCTGCCAGGTGCCGTACCAGGAATCATTGGTGACATTGACGATGAACTGTGCGCCAAGTTCAGCCAGTGAGCGAGTGAATCCGGGGAACAGGCTTTCGTAGCATATTTGTGCGCCCATTTTATAGCCGTTCCAGTGCAGTAAATTGGTCGGGCCGTGACCGCGGGCAAAATGCCCTGTGGGCGGCAGCCAGTTGCGGATTTCAGGAAAAAATTGTTCGCCGGGGATGTATTCGCCAAAAGCCAGCAAGATCGATTTGCTGTAATGCGGCGGCACGATCTCGCCATCCTTGTTTAATACAAACAGGGAGTTGGTAATCAGGCGGGATGGTTCATCGACGCTATAAGCGCCGGTAATCAGCGGCAGTTGTCGCTGATGAAGAAACTGCGCCAGCGCTATGGGATAGTTGTCGGCTTTAAATTGCTCGCCCAGCAAGGCCGGAAAGGCGGTTTCAGGCCACAGGGCGAAGTCGATTTTGGCGTCTTGATGGGCTTTGAGTGCGTTATCGGTCAGGGTGATATAGCGGTTGAATATTTCCTTGCCAAAGCCCTGGCCTAACTCTGCGGCCAGTTTTTCTGCGTTGTCGATATAAGCCTGAACTAGCAGGGTTTTAAATAATGCGTCCGGTTGCGGCAGTCTGTTTTTAAGCCACAGGCCACCGATATTCAGTAGCACAAAACCGGTAACGACAGCGGCTAGGATAATCTTGCCGGTGTTTTGTGTGCGCTTTTCCCAGGCAATATAAAGCGGCAGATTGCACAGCAGGGTGGCGGCGCTGAGTCCGCTAAAGCCGATTATTTCCGCCCAATGGTAAACGGGAATGTTTGAACCATACCAGGAGTAGCCGAAGTTCCAGTCGAACAGGGTCAGCGAATAGGCTTCACACAGCGTGGTGATCAGCGCCATCAGTCCCAGCGAGAGCCGCTTTGACCAGTTAAATTTTTGTTGTCCCCAAAACCACAGTACACCGGCCAGCGGCACAAACAAGTGGGCGATCAAACCATAGACCACCATGCCGATGACCGCTACCGGCCAGTCCAGATGGGCAAACTCATGTAACAGGTAAGTGACCCAGTTAAAGCCGATCAGCGTAAACACGAATGAGGTAATCATGCCGCCAATAAGAACGTTTTTTAAGCGGGTTTGCTGACTCCAGAAAATCCACAATGGCACAAAACAGAATAAAGAGGCCCAGGGTGGGAAAGGGATGTAACTGGTACCGATCAGAATGCCGGACAGGATGGGGAGTAGCCAGGGTTTAAGGTTTGCTGGTGTGGGGGTGTTCATGGTGTTGGGGATGTGATGTGATTATACGGTGATTAATATGCTGCCAGAGACGCTCCGCGATTTTGGTAAGGATACACGGGCCGCCTCCGCTCTGGCGTAAGTCTGCGTCCATCGTTACCTATTGAACACGGCCTTATTGCAGCTGGAGTGCAAGCTTTGCTTGCGCTTGCAGGCGAAGCCTGCACTCCAGCTATCTGCAACGTCCTTAAAAAACCTTTACCCTGGTTTCTTGTCCCTTGTCTGGGGATTTTGGCATCAGCGGAACATGGGAGAATAACGATGAACGACGGTGCGTCCACAAATCAACTCCCGTGAATCTCCGCATGTAACGCACGGTATTCGTCAGTCAATTTATGATTGGGCACATAATGCACCAGCGGTTTTGATTCTGAGTGCGATTCCCTGACCTTGACCGATGGCGAGATCATTGCAGCCAGTACCGGCAGTCCTTCGGCAATAAGTTCCTCGACTAATTGACGGGGCAGGTTAGCCTGTCGTTGAAACTGGTTGACGATGATACCTTCAATCTCAAGATTTTGATTATGGTCGGCTTTAATCTCTGCCACTACCTGCATCAGCGAATACAGGGCATCCCGGGCGAAGGTGTCGCAATCGAAAGGGATTAAGCATTTGTCGGCCGCGATTAAGGCGGACTGGCTGTAAAAGTTCAGGATAGGCGGGGTATCCATATAGATAGCATCGAAGCCCTCCAATTTTTCCAGCGCTTCTTTTAATTTAAAGATTTTCATCCGTGACTCCAAACGACCTTGCAACGGCTCAAGTTCGGGGTGGGATGGAATCACAAACAGGTTGGGGAATGGCGTCTCATGGATAGCGCTTTCAAGACCGGAACCTGATGAGCCGCCGCCAAACAGGGACAGACTCAGGCAATCTTTAAAGAAGTGGGCAATCGTTTTATCGCTATCGCTGATTTTATTGCCGAGCAGGTATTGTGTTGAATTGCCCTGGACATCGAGATCGATCACTAAGGTACGCTTGCCTTCAACAGCACTGATGGCGGCTAAATTGCACGTAATAGTAGATTTGCCGACGCCGCCTTTCTGGTTGAAAATGACTCTGCGCATGTTATCCCCATTAAATCAAATAGTTAAAGTTCACATTATAAGGCTTAGGCCGCTAATATCAAATACGGATAAAGGTTTTGCCATGGCATTGCGGGCATTCAGGGATTTCACTGGGTGTTTTAAACGCAATTTCCTTGCCGCAGTCGTCACAGACAAAAGTGCCCGGTATGGTAATGTCGCCGCTGTGATAAGTGTGTGCTTTTGCTAATTGTTCAAGTTTTGCCAGTTCCAGGCGGGTTTTATCGGCAAGGCTTAAAAAAGCATCCAGAGCGAAGTTTTCAATCAATTCAATATCGAATTTAAACCACTCGGACAACGATTCCTTATCTTCCTCGGTTGATAAACCCTGAGCCGCATGTTCAATATCGCGTTTAACAAACTCTGAAACCTTGTCCAGTTCATCGCTGGTCAAGTTGCTGTCTTTGCGAGTTTTTTCTTTTGATATTTCCAGCGCTTCGGCAAAAGAATGCAGCGTATCTTCCATGGTTTCATGGAGATGCTTCATAAAATCGGTATAGGCGGCGACTAGTTTGTTTTTATTCATAAGATTCAACTCCTGAAAATGGCGCTTTAGATTTAAGTAACTGTACGGTATTCTAACGCTTTTGACTGGTAAAAGACGAGAAGGATGCAAGAAAATTATAAGCCGTTGGCAATCGAGCAAGAAGTACAGGCCGCCTGGGAAGCTTCAGGCGTGTTTAATGTGTCGGAATCCTCGACACAAGCTAAGTATTATTGTTTGGCGATGTTCCCTTATCCCAGCGGTAAATTACACATGGGACATGTTCGTAATTACACCATTGGCGACGTTATCAGCCGCTATCAGCGTATGTTGGGCAAAAATGTTATGCAGCCTATGGGTTGGGACGCATTCGGTCTGCCGGCAGAAAATGCCGCGATGCAGCACGGTGTGCATCCTGCCGACTGGACTTACAGCAACATCGACTATATGCGCGACCAGCTCAAACGGCTGGGTTTCGGTTATGACTGGAAGCGCGAATTAGCCACTTGCGATCCGCAATATTATAAGTGGGAGCAATGGTTTTTCCTGAAGTTGTTGAACAAAGGTCTGGTTTATAAAAAAACCGCACCGGTTAACTGGTGTCCGCATGATAAAACCGTTCTGGCTAACGAGCAAGTCATCGACGGCTGCTGCTGGCGTTGCGATACCCCGGTAGAGCGCAAAGAAATTGCCCAATGGTTTTTAAGAATCACCGCCTATGCGGATGAATTGCTCAGCTCCCTGGAAGCATTGGATGGCTGGCCGGAACAGGTCAAAACCATGCAGGTTAACTGGATAGGTCGCTCTGAAGGCGTGGAGATGAATTTCTCGGTGCCTGATTCTGAGCCTGTCAGCATCTACACCACGCGTCCCGATACGCTGATGGGGGTGACCTACCTTGCCGTGGCGGCGGAACATCCGCTGGCGCTAAAAGCCGCGAAAACCAATGCCGAGATCAGCGCATTCATAGCCGATTGCAAGATGATGGAAACCTCGGAAGCGGCCATGGAAACCATGGAAAAACGCGGGATCGACTCCGGTATTAAAGCGCTGCATCCGATCACCGGTGAACCCGTTCCGGTATGGATTACCAATTTCGTGTTGATGGGTTACGGCACAGGCGCTGTGATGTCCGTGCCTATGCATGATGAACGGGATTGGGATCTCGCTGTAAGGTATAAGTTACCAATCAAGAGAGTAGTTATCAGCGAACAGTTAATGTCTGATTGGAAAAAAGCAATTGCTGCTTTAGAAAATGCAGGCATTTATACTTATAGTGAAATGACACCTATCGAGTTTTTTGAAGTCATTGAAAATCATTTAATTGACCCACCAACTAGAGAGGCTGAAATAGCATTCAGTTTTTTACGTCAGCAGCTAGACCATGAAAGTCCATTTGTAAAAAAAGGGATATTAATTAATTCCGGCGCGTTTGACGGATTGACTTCGGAACAGGCTTTTGTTGCTATCGCAGAAACCTTAGAAAAAGACAACAAAGGTCAACGGAAAACCAATTTCCGCCTACGCGACTGGGGCGTTTCCCGTCAGCGTTACTGGGGTGCGCCGATCCCGGTTATTTATTGCGACGACTGCGGTACGGTTCCTGTTCCTGAACAAGACCTGCCGGTGGAACTGCCTAAAGATGTGGTGCTGGACGGCTCGCAATCGCCGCTGGTCGGGCATCCGACTTTCTCCCATGTGGCTTGCCCGTCATGCGGCAAAGCTGCGCACCGGGAAACCGACACCTTCGATACCTTTATGGAATCGTCCTGGTATTTCGCGCGCTTTGCCGGTAATAACCCGGATTCTATGCTGGATGAAAGCGCCAAATACTGGTTGCCGGTCGATCATTATATCGGCGGTATCGAGCATGCTATTTTGCATTTGTTGTATGCGCGGTTTTATACCAAATTATTGCGCGATGAAGGCTTGCTGGTTTGTGACGAGCCGTTTAAAAAATTGTTGACCCAAGGTATGGTGCTGAAAGACGGCAGCAAAATGTCCAAATCCAAGGGCAATACTGTCGATCCGCAAGGCCTGATTGATCAATACGGCGCCGATACCGTACGGCTGTTTATCATGTTTGCAGCTCCCCCGGAGCAATCGCTGGAATGGTCAGACAGTGGCGTAGAGGGCGCATTCAGATTCCTGAAGCGACTCTGGAAACAGGCTTATCAGCATAGTGAGACCGGTGGTTCTACGGTGCCGCTCGATAAACAGGCATTAACCGAACAGCAGCAGGCAGTACGCCGAGCACTGCACCTGACTATCCAGAAAGTGACCGATGATTTTGGCAGACGCTATACCTTCAATACCGTTATTGCCGCAAATATGGAACTGATCAACACCTTGGCCAAATTTGTCGATGACTCCGATAATGCCAAGGCGATCCGGCAGGAAGCGTTGGAAGCCATTGTGTTGATGTTGTCGCCGATCGTGCCGCATATCTGCCACCAACTGTGGCTGGATTTGGGGCATCAGCAAGCCGTAGTTAGTGCATCATGGCCGGAAGTTGATACCACGGCTTTGGAGCAGGACACTTTGGAGCTGGTGCTGCAGGTTAACGGTAAATTGCGCAGCAAGATCAAGGTTCCGGTCGCCGCGACTAAAGATGAATTAGAGGCAATGGCGCTGAATGACGAACATGTTAAGCGCTTTATTGAAGACAAGCCGGTTAGGAAGGTGATAGTAGTGCCTAATAAATTGGTCAATATTGTTGTTTAGGCGAAAGGCGAAGGGCGAAAAAACCTAAACTTCAGGTTCCGTCGCCTTTAGCCTTGAATCTTGTTCTATTCATCCGCCGACCTCTAGCCGTCGGTGGTTGTCACTCGATGGATGAGGTCGGGTGTGGATTGAAATATTTAAGGGGAAACCAGTGTTAACAAAAAAAGCAGTCGTTTTAGGTTTAGCTTTGTTATTGACCGCTTGCGGCTACCATTTGCGGGGCGCTTTTCAATTGCCTGAAAACATGAAAAATGTTTATGTAGAGGGCGGGTCCGAGCCGTTACTTGAGCAATTTAGGCAGGTCATGAAGTCATCTTCCGGGCAGCTTGCCAGTTCTCGGCAGGGGGCGGGCATTGTGATCAAAATATTTAACGAAGATTTTAATCGGCGCGTCTTATCGCTGAGTACCCGAGGCAAGTCTAACGAGTTTGAACTTGGGTATCGCCTGGACTATGAATTGGTCAATGCCGACAATGGGCTGTTGATGGCGCGGCAGACGGTTGACATCAGACGTGATTATTACAATGATCAGCAATTTATGATTGCCAAAGATAATGAAGAAGCCATGATACGTAATGAAATGTATCGGCAGGTAGTCAATACCATCGTTAATCGTGCCAGAGTCATATTAGAGGCAGGCGCAAAATAATATGCGGCTCAAGCCTGAACAGATAGCGGCAGCTTTGCAAAAGGGCTTGTCGCCGATTTATTTTATTAGCGGCGATGAGCCTTTGCAGCTGGGCGAGATAGCCGATGCGGTCAGGGCGGCGGCACGAAAAGCAGGTTACGACACCCGCGAGGTTCTGGTTGCGGATACCGGGTTTTTATGGAATGACTTAACCGAGTCGGCAGGTTCTTTATCCATTTTTGCCGATAAGAAAATTATTGATTTAAGGCTGCTCACCGGTACGCCGGGTGCCGAGGGTTCTAAGGCTTTAATCGCTTATTGTGAACGCCTGCCGGAAGATACGCTGCTGCTGATCACTGCCGCAAAGATGGCCGGTGCCTCATTAAAATCGCGCTGGTTTCAGGCCTTGGATAAGGCCGGGTGTGTTATTCAGGTCTGGCCGTTAGAAGGCCAGGACTTGATGCGCTGGTTGCAACAAAGAATGCAGCGGCGCGGGTTACAGGCTGAAGCAGAAAGCATCAGGATGCTGGCTTCCAGAATTGAAGGCAATCTGTTGGCGGCTGCTCAGGAAATAGAAAAGCTTTATGTGTTATACGGTGAAGGATACATCAGCAAACAGCAAATTTTTGACGTGGTGGCTGACAGCTCCAGATTCGATGTGTTCAAGCTGATGGACAGCGTACTGGCAGCCAAAGCCGGGCGGATCTTAAAGATATTGTCCGGCTTGCAGGCGGAAGGCGTTGCGGCTCCGGTGGTATTGTGGGCCTTGACGCGGGAAGCTCGGGTATTAATCAGGATTAAGCGGGCGTTATCTTCCGGGCAAAATAAAGCGCAGGTCTTTAAAAACAGCCAAATCTGGGACAAGCGTCAGCAACTGGTTAGTGATGCGTTGAGCAGGTTGGGTGAACGTGATCTCAACAGCATATTGCTGTTGAGTGCAAAGGCGGATCGGCAGATTAAAGGTCAGCAGCAAGGAGAGCCCTGGGAAACGCTGCTAGCCGTTTGTCTGATGTTTGCGTTAAAGGCTAAAGGCTAAAGGCTAAAGGCTAAAGGCTAAAGGCTAAAGGCTAAAGGCTAAAGGCTAAAGGCTAAAGGCTAAAGGCTAAAGGCGATGGAACTTGAAGTTTAGTTTTTTTCGCCTTTCGTCTTTATTAATCTATGGCAAATACAGTTTAAATCGGGCACCGCCAAGCTGACTATGGTTGTCGGTTGCAATAAATCCCCGATTACTGCCTTTGACATGTAAGTGTGCAATGGTCTCGGTAAAAAACAATCCCAAGCCGGTGTTGCCATTAGCCAGGTCAATCCGGGGGAGTTGTTTATGATCGGAAGGCATCAGGTTTTCAGGATAACCCTTGCCATCATCTTCTATGCAAAAAACAATATAATCATCTTCCTGGCTTACAGAAAGCAGAATTTTACTTTTGCAATAGCGTTGTGCATTATTGACCAGCGTACAGAGGGCGTTACTGATCAGGGTGTTGTCGCAATAACAAAGCAGGTCGTCATCGCATTGGGTAATGAGTTGAATGTTGCCTAAGGATAATAAGGTAGATTGCTGTGCGGCAACATCCTCCACTATGTCTGCGGCGCTATGCTCGTCTATAGTCAGATTAAATTGGGACAAGTCAATTTTATAAAGCGTCAGTAACTGCATGAGGCTATTGTTCATGCGATTGGTTTCAAATTCTAATTGCTTAAATTCAGTAGGCTTTGGATCCTGGTGGGTATTTTCCAGCTGACCGATCAGTACCCGAAGAGTCGTCAGTGAATTCTTTAGATCATGTACTGAAGAGGCCAGAATGGCGGGAAAACCGATTGCAAGCATAGACGTATTAGACATTTTGGCGGGTTATGGATGGGTTCTATATTGAATGGAATCCAGCTCTGTCTGAAGGCCGCTGATTTGATTGTGAGGTATGCCTACTTGAATGGCCTTGTTGATATAGGACTGGGCGCTGATGATTTTTTCAGGATCAGGTTTAGAGGTCTTAAGATCATGAATAATGATTTTTACCATATTTAAAATAATCGTGTGATTATCAGGTATTTTTACTATGGCTTGTTCAAAAATCGCCAGAGCCCCCTTAATGTTACCTTCCTGAAACAGGCGGACACCTTTATTGTTGATGTCGACCAATTCTTTTTTTATCTGCTGAAGCAGAGATTCCGCATAGTTTCCGCCGATAATGGTGTCGCATAGGGTGACGATGTCTTTGATAAAAAGATTATCATCAATGTTGGTTTTAACTAAATCATTAAGGATTTCATCGCAAATCTCGCTGTTCCCGTTCAGATGAAAAGTCTTTGCCATTTCCAGGCGCAATTCTTTGGATAGCTGTTTGTTAAACTGCTCGTTTAGTTTAAATGCTTTTCCGTAGGCTTGCTGAGCCAGAGCCTTATTGCCTTTTGCCTGATGAATTTCGATTTCTAACAGGGTCGACCTCAGTTTAGCTTCAGGGTCATCACGAAACTGCTGATTCAGCTCATACAATATTTTTAGCGCTTCGTTGGCGGCGTTACTTTTCAGGTAAATGTTGGCCAAGCCCGAATAGTCGCCGGATGAACGGTGTATGGAGTTTTTCCCCAGTTTAATGGTGGCTGTGTAAGCTTTTTTTGCAACAGGCAGGTTTTCTGTTTTGTCAGCCAGCAAGGCCAGTTTTTTTTGTCTTAAGATGGACATAGGCGAAAGCGTAACGGCTGAATTAAGTGAAGATACGGCATGCTCATCATTACCCATCAATTCGTAGGTTTTTACCAACCAATCATAAGCCTCCATCATCACCGGATGCTGTTCGATCAGCGCCTGAAAAGTCTTAACAGCTTGATCATAATAGCCGAGAAAAAAAGCGGTAGATCCTAACCCCAGTCTGGCCCAGGGCAGTTCTCTTTCTTCCAGGATATCCTGATAAATGGCCTCGGCCGTCTTAAAGTCGCCAACCTTAAGAGCCAGTTCGGCATGCAGTTTTAATAATGGCAAACGCATTTTTTTATCATTCTGTTGGAGCAGCTGTTTGCAACACTGTATGGCCTGGTAAAGATTGCCGTTGTCCATTTCATTTTCTATGCCGGCCAAATATTGCTTGCGGGCATGGCATCTTTGAATGCGGCTTAATAATTGCTGTGGGTTAAAAGGTTTAATCAGATAGTCATCGGGTTTGTTGTCGATGGCGCTAAGCACCATCTGCTGGCTTTGTTCGCATGTGACCATGATAAAGATGGCATGAACCGGTAACAACTTAAGATATTTGGCCTCTTCAAGAACCTGCTGGCCGTTTTTCCCCCTGAGCAGATTGTAATCGCAGAGCACAATATCAAACCGGTCTATTCGCATAGCCGTTATTGCGCTGATACCGGATTCCGCCTCAACAATAAATCGGGCGCCAAATGAACCTAATATATGTTTAAAGGTTTCGCGCATGATCGCTTGATCGTCAACGACCAATATTTTTTTTGAAGCAAGGTTGATTGCCATAAGGGGTAAACCTTAACCTTATATTTTGGGCTTGAAAAAACCCAATGCGTCCCCACATCGGCGTTAATCTTATAATTAATCAGGATTAGTAAAAATGACTGTTGAAGCAAAAAAAGAAACCTTAGGCTTTGAAACTGAAGTAAAACACCTGCTGCATTTAATGATCCATTCATTATACAGCAACAAGGAAATCTTCTTACGGGAACTGATTTCCAATGCGTCGGATGCGGCAGACAAACTGCGCTTTGAGGCGCTGTCCAATGATGGCTTGTATGAGGGCGATAGCGAGCTGAAAATTCGTCTGGAATACGACAAAGAAAAACGCACCATTACCGTTATCGATAACGGTATCGGCATGACCCGGGCCGAAGTTCAGGAACATATCGGCACCATTGCCAAATCAGGCACCAAACAGTTTTTTCAGGCCTTAACCGGCGACCAGGCCAAAGACAGCGAATTGATCGGCCAGTTCGGCGTGGGTTTTTACTCGGCGTTTATCGTTGCCGATAAAGTAACCTTAACCACCCGCAAGGCCGGTGCCGACAACAGCGACGGCGTACGCTGGGAATCGGCTGGCGAAGGCGATTACACGTTGGAGTCCGTAGAAAAATCCCAGCGCGGCACCGAAATCGTTCTGCATATGAAAGAGTCCGAAAGCGAATTCCTGGACGGCTATCGCATCCGCTCTATCGTCAGAAAATTCTCCGATCATATTTCCTTGCCTATCGTGATGGACAAAGAAGTCATGCCGTCTATGGGGACTGAAGAAGGCGAGGAAGAGGAAAAGCCGGTAGAAATCGTCGAAGAGACCGTTAACTCGGCATCGGCCTTATGGACCAAAGCCCGTCAGGAGATCTCCGATGAGGCGTATAACGAATTTTACAAGCATGTAGGGCACGATTTTCAGGACCCGTTAACCCATGTGCACAGCAAAGTCGAAGGTTCCAATGAATACACCCTGCTGCTTTATGTGCCGTCACGTGCGCCGTTTGATATGTGGGACAGAGACACCAAACACGGCGTAAAGCTGTACATACGCAAAGTGTTTATTACCGACGATGCCGAGCAGTTAATGCCGCGCTACCTGCGCTTTATCAGAGGGATTATCGATGCCAACTCCCTGCCGCTGAACGTATCGAGAGAAATTCTGCAGCAAAGCAAGCAGATCAGCACCATCAAATCGGGCGCGGTTAAAAAAGTGCTGGGTATGCTGGAAGACCTGGCCAAGACCGAGCCGGAAAAATACGAGACTTTCTGGGCTCAGTTTGGTCAAGTTATCAAAGAAGGCCCGATTGAAGATCATGGCAATAAAGCGCGCATCGCCAAATTGCTGCGTTTTGCTTCAACCCATGCTGATACCGACAAACAGGAAGTTTCGCTGGAAACTTATGTTAGTCGGATGAAAGAAGGCCAGGACAAGATCTATTATGTCACCGCAGACAGTTTCTCGGCGGCAAAAAACAGCCCGCATCTGGAAATCTTCCGCAAGAAAGGCATTGAAGTCCTATTGTTATCGGATCGTATCGACGAATGGCTGGTGTCTAATCTGGATGAATTTGACGACAAGCATCTACAGTCTGTCGCTAAAGGCGATCTGGACTTGGGTGTTTTGGATGCCGAAGAAGACAAAGCGGCCCAGGAAGAAGTGAATAAGGACTTTGAAGCGGTACTCAAACAGATTAAAGACGTGCTGGCCGATAAAGTCAGCGAAGTGCGCTTGAGCCATCGCTTGACCGAATCGCCTGCCTGTCTGGTTGCCGATGTCTACGGCATGAGCCTGAATATGGAAAGAATCATGAAGGATGCCGGACAAGGTTTTGGCATGGGCATGGGCCAAAAGCCGATCTTCGAGCTTAACCCGACCCACCCTTTAGTGGTTCGTATGAAAGAAGAGCAAGATGATGCGCGTTTTGCCGATCTGACCCATATCCTGTTTGATCAAGCCATCCTCAGTGAAGGCGGACAACTGGATGATCCTGCGGCTTTTGTGCATAAATTGAACGGATTATTGCAGGGCTTGCTGCACTAAGCGTTAAAAAACTAAAAAGGCCGGAGAATATCCGGCCTTTTTTTTGCGTGATGGTTTTGGCGGTAGATGTATTGTGCGGGACTTGATCACTAGCGGAACCACTCTTTCAATATACCTGCTGTACACATAAAATCTGTCAGACATAATATCCAGCTATTCGCTCTTCCTGAATGTACTTTATTGAATTTCAAGGATATTATCTTTTAAAAACCATGTCGCACACGGAATATTATGCTTTAATAACAATGTGTTATATTGAATAGCGAAAAGTGGGTTATATGGGTATAAAAAATATGTCAGTTTTATTTTCTTCGAATTTGTAAACATGTCTGAATACTTAAATATACAGCCGACCCCAATTTCTCTTGTAGAATCGCTTAGAGAAATCGGTTATTCCATGGAAACAGCAATTGCTGACATCATGGACAACAGTATTACCTCTGGCGCATCTTCAATACATCTTCGCTTTGCGTGGAATACGGGAGAACCCTGGTTAGCTATTATTGATGATGGCTCAGGAATGTCGTCTGATGAAGTAACCAGCGCCATGAGATTGGGCAGCAGTAATCCTCTAAATACAAGACATATGAGAGACTTGGGCCGATTTGGCCTAGGTTTGAAAACTGCGTCATTTTCCCAATGCAGGCAACTGACGGTTATCACACGAAAACAACAGCAAACATCAGCCAGAAAATGGGATCTGGATACCATTACAGAAAAGCCAGATAGTGGCTGGAACTTGCATATCCTGAGTGATGAGGAAATTAAGGGTATCACTGAAATCGGTTCAATCATTGATGACTTTATGTCCAAGGAGAGCGGCACGATCATTCTGTGGCGAAAGCTGGATCGGCTGGACAATTTTGATGAATCCGGGATGGGTGAGAAAAAATTGAATAGCCTGATTAATGAGGCAAGGAAACATATCGAATTAACATTTCATCGTTTTCTTTCTTCTTCGCGAGGAAAAAAAAGTCTGCGTATTTCGATTAATGGTGATTTTCTTGAGGCATTCAATCCTTTTAATCCTTCGAACCTTGCAACCAGAGAACTTCCCGAGCAAAAAATTTATCTGCATAATGAACAGATAACCATACAGCCCTATGTATTACCTCATTACAACAAGGTATCTCGAGAAGAGTATGAAAAATATGCGGGTGATGCAAGTTATCTTCAGAATCAGGGATTTTATGTTTATCGCAACCGTCGCCTGATTATCAAAAGCACCTGGTTTCGGCTGATACCCAAAGAAGAGCTGACTAAATTACTTCGTGTCCGAATTGATATACCCAACACGCTGGATCATTTGTGGAAAATTGATGTTAAAAAAGCTAACGCCTCTCCTCCTGAAAGCATCAGAAAACAGCTTAAACAGATAATTCATGATATACAGGATCAGGGAAAGCAGGTTTATAAGCAGAAAGGTAAACGCCTGAGGGATTCGGTAAAAATACCTGCATGGAATAGAACTGCCACAGCAGGAAAGATCATTTATGGAATTAACAAAACTCATCCTCTGATAACGCAGCTTGAAGAACAATTACAATCAGAGCAGCGGGAACAGTTAAAGGATGTGCTTCTAATGCTGGAAAGTTGCTTTCCAGCCGAACTATTTTATAGTGACGTAGCCAAGAAACCCGAAGAATTGGAAAAGCCAGTTTTTGACATTGAATATTTTTTCCTTCTTCTGGATAGATTCATTGCTCCGATGCTTGCAAGCGGTATTTCTGATAATGAAATGGCGGAACGGCTACTCTCAATCGACCCCTTTGCTACTTACCCTGAAGAAATTAAAAATATGCTAAAAGAAAAAGGATATTCCCATGAGTAACGATCTTGAAAGAATTGAAGATGCGGTCGCAACCCTTCTGGGAGGTGGTGTAACAGAACGGAAAGTAATAATTACGATGGTGAACACAATTGCCGCGTTGCCCCAGTATGCTGGAAAAATAAAAGAAGATGATATTCTAAAAATAGCAAAAAAACTCGAAACACGCTTTGATATAAGCATGGGCATAGGAAGCATACTGGAAGGGGAGAATTATTCCGAATGGCTGGCTACCAATCGCGGTGATATAGACTGGTATTACTGGAAAAGATATAAAAGATTACTGCCTGACAAAAAGTTTGCGCCAAATGTTATCAGCCAACTGGATATAGTAACTGACAAAATTATTGATCATTTGGAAAACCCGAAAAAACAGGGGCAATGGAAAAGAAAAGGATTGGTCGTAGGGCATGTGCAATCGGGTAAAACCGCAAATTACACGGGTGTTATTTGTAAAGCGGCTGATTCTGGTTATAAGGTCATCATTGTCCTGGCGGGATTGTTAAAAACGCTTAGAAACCAGACGCAGGAGCGTATAGATGAAGGATTTGTTGGACTGGATAGTGCGCGACAACTTGACGCAACAGGACAGAAAGAAAAACTTGTGGGTGTTGGCAAGTTTGATTCTGCAATGCGTGCGCCAGTATCTTTGACAACAAGTACACAGGATTTTAATAAAAAAATTGCTACCCAATTGGGAACCAGGATTGGTCATTTCAATGAACCCGTCATACTGGTTTTGAAAAAAAATGTCTCGACTCTCAAAAATCTGATTGAATGGTTGAGAAATAATAATTCCGATCTGCACGGGTTTCCGATGCTGTTGATTGATGATGAAGCTGATCACGCCTCGGTTAATACTCGAAAAGCAGATGAAGACCCGACAGCAACAAATAGCAGAATCCGTGAATTACTGAGCTTGTTTGAGCAAAGTTCCTATCTGGGTTATACAGCCACCCCTTTTGCTAATATTTTCATAGCCCCCGATAGTGAAGATGAAATGCTTAATGATGAGGATTTGTTTCCTAGAGACTTTATCATCAGCCTTGATGCACCTTCAAACTATGTAGGAGCCAAACGGATATTTGAGGAAGATGGTGATCTTAAAATCGTCAGGGAAGTTAATGACTATGAAGACATTTTGCCTCTAAAACACAAGATAAATGAGTTTCCTGAAATCCTTCCTGCCAGTCTTAAAGAAGCGATTCGAGTCTTTATACTGGTAAAAGCCGCCAGAAATCTGAGAAAACAACAAAATAGTCACAATTCAATGCTGGTGAACATCAGCCGATTCACCGCTATTCAGTCATATGTAAAATTACTGATTCATGACTATTTGACGGAATTACGCGATGCAATAACGAATCACTACGCACTGCCTCAAATTGATGCGTTGAAAAACACCAGCTTGTTAAGCCTTAAGACCACATGGGATAAAGAATTTAGCGAAACAGAATTTTCATGGAATTCTATTCAGAAAGAACTTAAAAATGCAGTGTCACCTATTAGTGTTATTGAGATAAACACATCTAAAAATTCAACTCCACTTGATTACAGCAGACGAGACTATCCGAACGGAAGAAATGTGATTGCTGTTGGCGGATTAAGTTTGTCCAGAGGATTGACATTTGAAGGTCTGACGGTCAGTTATTTTCTCAGAAGTTCGATCATGTATGACACATTGATGCAAATGGGACGCTGGTTTGGATACCGAACTGACTTTGAAAAGCTTTGCAGGATTTACATGACTGAGGAAGCCTGTTCATGGTACGCCCACATATCCAGTGTGACAGAAGAGTTAAGAGAAGAATTCAGTCGCATGGAAAAAGCAAAAATGACTCCTAAAGACTTTGGTTTATGTGTGCGCAGCCACCCAGAAACACTTATTGTTACTGCCAGTAACAAAATGCGCTCAGGTCGTTCTGTTATTCGCCAGATTAGCCTTGAAGGAAGATTGGTTGAAACATCAGTTTTATTAAAATCCCGCGATGTAATTATTAATAATCGCAAGGCACTGGAGCAATTAATTGAAAAAATATCAGGCACTGTTCCTGAAACCAATTTTCAGCCAGGTTTTTTATATAAAAATATTCCTGTTTCAAATATTAAAGACTTTCTTGAATCGTTTATTAATCATCCCGGATCACAAGTTACAGAACGAAGACCACTAATAGACTATGCTAAATGGTTGGAAAGCAAGGGCATTGATAAATGGGATGTTTTTCTCATTAGTCCTTCACCTAAAAAGGGTACGTTGGAAGTTGACATTAAAGATAGACTGCATGTTGTAGCTCAGCTGAGAACAGTTTCTGACAGTCGTTTGGGCAATGGAATCGAATTGAATAAACGAAGAATTGGGTCTGCTAGCCATGAAAAAGCAGGGCTAGAAGAGGAAAAAATTGAATCAGCTGAAATGGAATTTCGGAAAAATAATCCTGGAAAGAGCCTTTCGGGAAGCATTTATCGAGAAAAAAGAACAAAACCTTTGCTTATGCTTCATGTGCTGGATTGCCGAAAAGATGGCGACATCCTATTTCCTGAGGGAGTAATTGCATACGGTATCAGTTTTCCAGGAGAAGCTGTAAGCCGTAGAGCAAAAAAACTGGTTGAATATGTTGTTAATACTGTCTGGTGGAGCAACAACTACGCAGACCTGTTGGATGAAGATGAAGCGGATGATATTGATGAATAACCCCTGGGAAGAAATCAGCATACCCGCACACGATGTTTTTTCAAGAAGGGTGGATCACACCCATCCACTAAACCTGTTCTGGGCGCGAGACCCTTATGGACGATTTCTTTTTATCTATGAATTTATCTCGCCTGACAGCCTTCCTGACAAATTCCCCTTATTAAATGGCATTGAAGTTCGGTTACTGACTCCTGATCAGCATCATAGCGGTAACTATATGCTGCTTTTAATTCTGAAGGACAAGAAAGACTGGCAGATTTTTTCATCTTTATGCAACGACATTATTGCCTCTACTCGCGAAATTGATAAAAACAGTCAAGCCACCAGAATTATTCTGAGACGATTAAAGCGGTGGCAGGAGTTTTTACAAAAATCCCGCTCAGAGCTATTGTCTGAAAAAGAAATAAAAGGCTTGATTGGTGAGCTTCTCTTTATTGTTAAACATCTGGCACCTTCATTTGGAATGGGCCAGGCTATACAATTCTGGCAGGGGCCTGAAGATACGCCACAGGACTTCAATATTGAAAATTGTGCTGTTGAAGTCAAGTGCCAACTGGGAACCACATCACCGACTGTTCATATTTCATCTGCTGAGCAGTTATGCACTCAACTATCAAAAATGTATCTGTATGTTGTCACATTGGGAAAAACAGATGCTGATGCAGAAAATGTAGTAAACCTTCCAACTCTTATCCGTCAGATTCGACATGAACTGGAAGCAGCTACACCTTCAGCCCTGGAGCGATTCAACAATCTGATATATCAGACGGGCTATATAGATTTGGATGAATACAATGAATACAGTTATCTTCTTTCCACAGAACAGATGTTTTCTGTCGAGCCAGGTTTTCCAAGAATATGCCCGAGTGATCTTGTCCCCGGAATTGACAGATTAACCTATGACATCAATCTTCTGGATTGTGAACCCTTTATTGCTACTCCAGACTGGATGCGAATAGCATGACGCACGAAGAGTTTTTTCATGATTTTATGCAGGATATTTATGCGCGGGCAGAAGCGGGAAGCCAGTTTAATGAGCCTGTATTTGTTGAGCGCATGTGCGATTTTCTTGTAGAGCAAGCTGTTCTCGAAGAACCCACATTAGTTAGTTACAAAAAAGAGACGAAAGGACTAAAACTGGATGCCTGGGAATACATAGCAGACAATGGAAATTTAACGCTCATCGTATCCGAGTTTCGTGAACAGCTTGAAACCCTTACACAGACGGGCGCAGATAAGGTTTTTAAACGTGCGGCCAAGTTTTTTGAACAATCGCTGGATCAGAAATTTTATTCAAGCCTCGAAGAAAGCGATCCTGCCTGGTCTCTGGCAAGAGGAATTTTCAAAATACAGGCAGATATTACTAAAGTACGCATCATTATCCTTACTAACGCCTTGTTAAGTAGCCGCCTTCAATCACTAAAGGAAAGTAAGCTTAAGGGATTTAAATGTTCCTTCGACATATGGGATATGGAACGTCTTTACAGGATTGAAACATCAGGCACTGGCAAGGAATCCATCATTATCGACTTTGAGCACGAATTTGGAAAAAGCTTACCATGTCTTCCTGCCTTCACTGGATCAGGAACTTTTCAGTCTTATTTGTTAGCTATACCCGGTGAATTAATGGCAGGCTTGTATGAAAAACATGGAGAGCGGCTTCTGGAACAGAATGTGCGCACATTTCTTCAATTTCGAGGGAATGTAAATAAAGGAATGCGAAATACAATTATCAATGAACCCCGAATGTTTTTTGCCTATAACAACGGCATTACTGCTACTGCCGAAGCAGTAGAAACTGATAGTGAAAACGGGAGTGAAAGAATTAAACTGATAAAAAATCTTCAAATAGTGAATGGTGGGCAAACCACAGCCTCCCTTTATACTGCATTAATAAAATCAAAGGCCAATCTGGAACATGTTTACGTGCAGATGAAACTGACAATAGTTCCATCAGAACAGTTGGAACAAGTTGTTCCCAAAATCTCTGAATATGCTAATACCCAGAATAAAGTCAATGCTGCTGATTTTTCCTCCAATCATCCTTTTCATCTGAAAATAGAAGAATTTTCACGGCGACTTTGGGCGCCATCATTCGAAGGTGGACTTAGGGAAAGCCATTGGTACTACGAGCGCACCAGAGGACAATACGCCAATGCTCAGGCAAATCTGACCAACGCTCAGAAAAAAGAGTTTTTGACGCAGAATCCCAGGATACAAATGTTTTCAAAAACTGATTTAGCCAAGTTCCATTATGCATGGGAAAAACAACCGCATATTGTCAGTCTTGGTGCACAAAAGAATTTTGCGAAGTTTGCTTCTGAAATATCAAAAGGCTGGGTGGACAATGAACCAATGTTCAATGAATTTTATTTTAAAGAAATAATTGCGAAAGCACTTGTTTTCCGTTTTCTTGACAGGTCACTCATGAAACAGTCATGGTATGGAGGCTATAAGGCAAATATTATTGCCTATTCAATAGCCAAGTTCTCAGAACTTGTTACTGTTACAGGAAAACACTTGGATTTGTCGCTTATCTGGAAACGACAACAATTAACAGAGGCCACTCAAAAACATCTTCTTGGTATTGCCAGAGCTGTCAACGATTGTATTCAGAATACACCTGAAGGCATAACAAACGTTACTGAATGGTGTAAAAAAACACAATGCTGGGTTAATGTGCAACAAATTGACTATGCTCTGGATACTAAAATACTGTCTGAGCTGATAGATCCATCTCAACAAACTTCCAAACAGGAAGTTGATTAAGTCATATCAACGCAGGAAAAAGATAAAGCAAGGAATTTGGCTTTGGATGCGCATCAACGGATAGGGTAATTGTCGCCGAACAGAAACTCATGCCAGCAGTTTATAAATAATCCCTGCAATCTGTTGAGCCAATAGTGGAGGCACGGCATTGCCAACCTGGACATACTGTTGTGTTCGTGTTCCCTCGAAAAAATAGTTATCCGGGAATGTTTGCAATCTTGCCGCCTCACGCACCGTCAGGCTTCTACACTGTGCAGGATCATAATGAATAAAGTAATGACCATCCTTTGACAGATGACTGGTAATAGTTGATGCTGGCAAGTGTTTTTCCTGAACTTTAAAGCGATCCACGAATTTGCCAGACTTTACATTCTTATGAGCGGGCAAAAGTGTGTGAGGGAAATCATGCAGTTTTGGAGAAGACCGCATATCCTGCTGTGAATAAACCTGAGCATAAATAGAGCAATACAGATAGCGAGCCAGATCGCTATCCATATGCCATCTCGCTTCATGATTGATCACGCCATGCATATTATCATCACGATACCAGTTAAGCGTGTCAGTTGGCATTTTTTGATGCGAACTATTGCCTGACTTCAGAAAATATTTTTCTTTGTTAAGCTTAGTCTCTATGAACTTCAGCGTTTCCTGAATCCTTGTTATGACAGCCTGATCATTGATTGAATCCAGAACAGGTTGGATCTCTTCGTGAATAACAGAAACCCATTTTTTATTGGTATCATCTTTTCGATGTTTTGAGAGCCTGCTACGGAGTTGGGGCAGATCGCCTATTGACTGCTCTACAGTCACTTTGTTTTTTGGCTTCAGAAGTTCCGGCTCCCTTTTAATGTCATGTCTGACGCCAAGAACAATGACACGGTGCCTTTCCTGCGGAATACCGTATTGTTCCGAACAGATAATGAAATCATGAGGATCTGGTCTTGAGTCAGGTTGTCGTGTTTTAACCAGTGAATAAATCTTATAACCGGCCTGCTCCAGATCATCAAGTATATGATGAAAAATAAGATCGCCGTTAATACTGGATGAAAGTATCCCTTTTACATTTTCCATGACGAAAATGGCAGGCTGGAAATTTTTGATAATTCTCAAATATTCCTTGTATAGAAAATGCCGGTGATCATCTTCTGCTTTATATTCGCTGTTGCCCTTGTTTCTGGCTCTGCCAACAAGTGAGTAAGCCTGGCATGGAGGGCCGCCAATTAACACCCAGTTTTTTGACTTTTTAAGTTTTTCTTTAATTTGAGCATCTAAATCCAGATTGCAATCATCGCCAAGTGTAAATTGCAGAGTTTCTTTATTAGCTTGCTCGGCCTGTATCGGAAATATTTTAAACAACTCGTCTTCAGGGATATTACCTAATTTGCCAGCAATGTATCCATAGTATTCTGACGGAAGTCCGTCTTTAAACTGACGAGTGAAAGCACGTAATCGCAGAGTTCTCCACGCGCTACTTTCCTTTTCAACAGAAAGAGTTATATCAAATGGTTTTTTTCCATCTGGTGCGATAAAAGCCGACGTTCCTTCAGCAAGCCCTCCTGGCCCGGCAAACAGGTCGAGGACAGGTATATAATTCTCCATATTATTTATTTTCAGATTTATTATTTTCCAGGTTAAGCATCATACCAGGTTTTAACAGAATGACAGATATTGTAGATAAAGTAGCTCGTTCCCGAATGATGTCAGGTATTCGGGGAAAAAATACAAAACCGGAAATCGTTATTCGCAAAGGCCTTCATGCTCGTGGGTTCAGATTCAGATTATACAGTACAAAATTGCCCGGAAAGCCGGATGTCATGCTTCCAAAATACAAGGCATTAATCTTGATCAATGGATGCTTCTGGCATGCACATAACTGTCATCTTTTCAAATGGCCTTCTACGAGAAAAGAGTTCTGGAAAGAAAAAATACTTTCAAATACCAAGCGCGACCAAGAAAATCTCAAGTATTATTCAGGTGCTGGCTGGAAAACGTTGATTATATGGGAGTGTGCTCTTAAAGGAAAAACAAAATTACCATTGGAATCCATTCTTGATTCAATTGCTTACTGGATAGTGTATGAGGGTACTGACCGTAATATACAGGGTAAGTTCTGATTGTGGACTTTAATACCCTCGGTTCGGTCATTTTTATAACCATATGATTATTAATGGTTAATTTTGTATGTTTTGCTAAAAAACAACACATTCCCCCATTGGAACTCACTGAATCTATTGAACTTTAAAAAAAATGAGCGAACCGTCAGTTAATATTGATCGTATCTTGCATTGTTGGATGGACGTAGATAGAGTGCTGATTCAAAATAATGTTAATTATGCACAAACAAGAGAACCGTATTGGTCAATCTTATCCCAAAACTGTTGCCATCTTCCTTTGGACTGAACCAAGGCGCGTAAAGATAAAATCACTTTAGCGCCTTTATCTTTCCAGCGCATCCCCGAACCACAAAACCGTTGCTTGACCAGCGTTTTGCAGGCGGCTTCGGTGACACCTGAGCCAATGGGCAAGTTTTTTTCTACATACTCGGCATAAGCCATCATCTGCCGATGATGGTTAAAATAAGTTAGCGCGGCCTGCAAGTCTTCTTTGACCGTTTTGCTCAGGCTATTTTTTTTGCTCAATGTTTCCATTTCGCTGATCAGTGCTTCGACGGCACCCGGTGTACGTTTGAGCTGTTTACAGCGCTCATCCAGCCAAAGGCTGCGCTTGGGTTTGTCGGTTTTTCCTGGGTAGGCGGCGTAAGAGAAGGTGGCCAGGTACTCAGTGACGTGAAAAAAGTCCAGTAATTGACGCTGGGTGTATGTTGCTCTAAGAATGACCCGTTATTTTTTGCCCCATCGGCAATACCTAAATAGAGGGCGTCGGGTAGTGTTTTTTGACCGTGGCAATTTCTTTTTCCAGGCGCTGAAAAAAGTACCCTTTCCGTATTCCGGGGCTTCACCCATATAAATGGTATGCAGACGTTCGCCGGTCACCGCGTAAAGCGAAATATTACCCACCATGGCTTCTCAAAGCCCTCATCACGCATTAATACGTAAGCGCCATCAAGACTCACCACGACCATGGTAATGGCCTCGTCAAGAGCAGGTGTCGTATATTCTCACACTTCTTCTTTGGCTTGGGCAATGCTCCGACACAATCGCTCACGTCTTGCAGGTAGGAATGAGCAATTTTGCGATGATGATTGTCTGCCAAATCCTGGCAGACCGAGGGCGCATTCATGTTGGCATATTTATGAGATATTTGTTGCGCGAACTTCGGCGTTGCACTGCGGATGATTCGTGCATGCTGTTCCAGCGGGCAATAAATCCTGCCGCCTTTTGAGCTTTGATAAATATACCGTTCTACATCCACACTGCCATAAGGCGTCTGGTACGTTTTATTGTCTTTGCTTCGGGCGGTCATCTTGGTGTCGCCCAATTTTATCGGGCTGCCATCGGTATCAAATCGTTGCAAAGCTTATGCTGTTGCTAAGCAACCCATTTCATTGCAGCTATCCCAATATGGTATTTTCCATGTCCAGTAAACTGCCGGTCAGTTTTAGGGTGACTTGGAGGGTTAATTCATTGCCGTTGCGTGCTACGATTTCTGCCATGGGTTTTCACCGTTATGTTTGAAAGGCTAATAGTTTATCTTAATTTCTGACATTATAAAAAATCAGCACCCGGCCTGTTACACTAAGCGTTAAAAAACTAAAAAGGCCGGAGAATATCCGGCCTTTTTTTTGCGTGATGGTTTTGTTGGTCCCATTATATGTGCCATTACCCCGCTCTCAATTGTTTTGTAAAACAAGCAAACGATTGTTGGCGGGCATGGCAATATCATTTATTAACTGATGTTACGCAGCCAGTAATTTTTGCAACTCTTCATAAGCTATCTGGTTCGCTTTGATAAATAGCTTAGTTCTTAGCGCAAAATGATTGGCCTTGTATTTTATCTTCAGACATTCCAGCTTGAACACCGCATAGATCGACATGAAGACATGGTTGTTCTGAGTAGTGACCGTACGGGTTGGTGACTTTG
>NZ_JAWPOH010000034.1:0-39770 GCF_037671525.1 Methylobacter svalbardensis | reverse complement strand
CAAAGTCACCAACCCGTACGGTCACTACTCAGAACAACCATGTCTTCATGTCGATCTATGCGGTGTTCAAGCTGGAATGTCTGAAGATAAAATACAAGGCCAATCATTTTGCGCTAAGAACTAAGCTGTTTATCAAAGCGAACCAGATAGCTTATGAAGAGTTGCAAAAATTACTGGCTGCGTAACATCAGTTAATATTTAATACATCTTTTGAGAGGTCAACATTATGCCCAGAAATACATCCGTCACCTTGGGTGAGCACTTTGATAAATTTGTGATGGATAAAATAAAGGAAGGAAGATTCCAGTCTGTTAGTGAAGTGATTCGTGCGGGTCTACAAAAACTCGAAGAGGATGAGGCTAAGCTTCAGGCATTAAAGTTAAAGCTTCAAGCCGGGGAAGACAGTCCGGTGGTAGAGAATTTTGATGGGGATTTTTTTATTGCGGCAATGCATGAAAAACACATCAAATGACGACAAGTTATCGCGTCAGGCAGTTGGCTGAAAATGATCTGGAACAAATCTAGTTATATTCATTTCATGAATGGGGTTTGGAGCAGGCAGATAGATACGTCCGCTTAATGATAGGCCGGTTTTCGTGGCTTGCAGAAAATCCACAACTTGGCAAACGGCGGGATGACGTTAAATCCGGCTCATAGCTTTCCAGAGGGGATAGCAATAATTTCAAGTATCGGGAAAGGCGCGCACGGCACGCCCTACAGCGGCAAGAGCGTTCATAACAGGGGAAGTATTGTTTTTTTAATGGCATTGCCTCTCTTCCAGTTTTGCGCACAGGTTTTACTATGGTGTGTCTGTTAATAAACCGCTTCATGATCGCCGATATTAATCAGGATAATTTCCGCCTCGCTGATTTGAAATTCCAGGGTAATGCGGTAAGACAGATTAATAGAAACCGAATGTAGATTTTGAGGCTTTCCATGCAAAGCATGTAAGCGTAAAGAGGGATGGAACGGATTGGTTTCCAGCAATTGCAGTGTTTTTAGATACGGTCTTTTAAGCTCAGGATGACGCTTGATAAAGTGTAAGGCACGGCGATTATAGTGTTCGGTAAAAACCAGGGTGTAGTTCATTCCATCCGTTCCAGTCGGGCCAAATGTTCTTCGGCCGATTCTTTAACATAGCGTCCTGCCGCCCTGTCTTCGTTGGATTCGACCAACGCGGCGGTCAATTCGCATTCGCGCAAATACTGATAATGGGTAAGATTCATCACCACAAAACGGTCTTTGCCGCGTACGGAAATGACCGCTTCGGTTTGATGTTCCAACGCGGTTTGGATCGCCAAAACGCCTTTTGTTTTCAGTTCGTTCGCACTGATTCCAGTCATGATATTTCCCCATAAAACGTTAAGAGTGCGATTAACCATACTCTTAGCCGCATTCTAAATCAAATGCTAAAAGCAGAGAGAGCTGAGGGGCATTTTTTTGTGGATGTTCAAGATGAAGCCATGTCGGGTTAGCGTAACCCGAGAGGGTATAAAAAATTCATTGCTTACTTATATTGATCAAGCAAGGTTATCAACCAGCACAGTGTACCGATTGAAAGAACGCCCGTTGTTTTTCTGCTCTTTGCCGTGAAAAGTCACTGTGACTAAATCCCCTAACGCGGCGTTATGTTGTTTTAAGCTGTGTATTAAATAACGATTGAGGTCAACACTCACAATCGAGCCGTTATCATTCTGTAAAAGCAGGGTTTTCTGTTCGTCATAGAGTGAATTCTTAAAAGTGCCGCTGCCTTGAATGACGCCTGCGATGGTTTCGCCTGCCGACGGTTGCCAGTAGGTAACTTTGTTTGTTGCGGGTAGGTTTTCAGTCATTTTTTATCCTGTTTATTAGTGGGGACGGTTGGGTACAATTGTACTCAGTTCAGCTTAATCGTGCTTAATAGTAGTGAATGCAACGGGCATGAAAAGGGAGTGGTGAATAGTCAGTTAAATACAACGTACTGATTTTTTAGATGCCTTTCGTGTCTTTTGTGTCTTTCGTGAATGAACTGCGGTTTTTAGCTTCATTAGAGTCAGTAATTTATTTAGAAAAAATTGTTGAATTTCTATAAAATTACCTATTACTGTAATAACTATTCAGATCAAGACTACATGGACCTAAAATTTCTCGATTTCGAACAACCCATCGCTGAGTTGGAAGCGAAAATTGAAGAACTCCGCAATGTGCAGTTCGACAATAATATTAATATTTCCGATGCGCTTAAGCAACTGGAAGAGCGAAGCCAGGCGCTGACCGAATCTATTTTTACTGATCTTTCCGATTGGCAGATTTCCCAGTTATCCCGGCATCCGGGTCGGCCTTATACGCTGGATTATGTGGAGCATGTTTTTACCGATTTCCATGAACTGCACGGCGACCGGGCTTATGCCGATGATCCTGCGATTATTTGCGGCTTGGCGCGTCTTGAGGGGCAGCCGGTTATGGTGATCGGTCATCAAAAAGGCCGTGACACCAAGGAAAAAATTTACCGCAACTTCGGTATGCCGCGCCCGGAAGGTTACCGCAAGGCCTTGCGTATGATGAAAATGGCGGAGCGATTCAAAATGTCGGTCATTTGCCTGATTGATACACCGGGAGCCTATCCGGGTATCGGCGCGGAAGAGCGCGGTCAGAGTGAAGCCATTGCCAGAAACCTGTTTGAAATGGCCAAGCTGAAAACCCCGATTATCTGCACCATTATCGGCGAAGGCGGTTCCGGAGGCGCGTTGGCCATCGGTGTCGGCGACCGATTAATCATGCTGGAATACAGTACTTATTCGGTTATTTCTCCGGAAGGCTGCGCATCCATTCTATGGAAAAGCGCGGATAAATCGCAATTGGCGGCCGAGGCGATGGGCATTACTTCGGATCGTATTCGCGAACAGGGTTTTTTGGATGAAGTGGTCAGGGAGCCTTTAGGCGGCGGACATAGGGATTTTAAGACGACGGCCTTGAATTTAAAGGAAACGCTGGTTCGGCACATGAATGAGTTGAAGCGGCAGCCTATTGATACCTTAATGGAAAATCGCTACCAGCGGATTATGGACTTTGGCGTTTTTACTGACGAAGGCGGGAAGTAAGGCTTAGGTGAAAGGCGAAAGACAAAAGGCGAAAGCTTCGCCGTTGTTCGAGGGCATTATTTCCAGGCTTGATCTTGGGAATCAGCGACAAAAGGTTTATGTTGCCTACAGCGGCGGCGTAGATTCCCATGTTTTGCTGCATTTGTGCGCGTCAACACCTCGGCTCAAAGACAAGCTAAGAGCAGTTTACGTAGATCATGGCTTGCAGGCAGAAGCCGAATCTTGGGCCGAACACTGCGAAAAAACGGCTAATGATCTGGGGGTTGAATTTTTAACGCTAAGGGTTAATGCGCAAGCACTGCCGGGCGAAAGTCCTGAAGAAGCTGCCAGGAACGCCCGATATGCGGCGTTAAAATCGTTAATGAAAGTTGATGATGCGTTGTTGCTTGCCCAGCACCGGGAAGATCAGTTGGAAACGGTACTGTTGCAACTGTTTCGCGGCAGCGGTTTGCCCGGGCTTTCCGGGATGCCGGAGCGTCAGGCTTTCGGTGCTGGCGTTATGCTCAGGCCTTTGTTGAATACGCCCAAACAGGCGATTAGCGATTATGCCCAAGCGTATCAATTAAGCTGGGTTGAAGATCCCAGCAACCAAAGCAACGATTATGACCGCAATTTTCTGCGTAATGCAGTGGTGCCCTTACTCAAGCAGCGTTGGCTTGCGATCGATAAAACCGTGGCACGTTCGGCAAAACATTGTGCGGATGCACTGGTGTTGGTTGAGGAAGTCGCCGAGGAGTTATTCGTTGAGGTTTTTAATCCGGCAGACACGACATTGTGTATCAGTCGGTTAACGGAGCATCATTTACACCAACAGCAACTCATCATCAGGCGTTGGTTCCGGAGCATCGGATTAAAAATGCCGGCGCAGGCTGTTGTCGGGAGGATTCTTAGTCAAGTGGTTGCAGCAGCCGCACAGCGCGATCCGGTATTGTCAGGGCAGGGTTACAGCATTCGCCGTTATCGGGATAAGTTGTATTGCCTGACAAATCTGTCCGGAACAGATTTGCATTTACCCGAAGGGCGTCAGGCAGGAAAGCCTGACGTGACTAATCTGTCCGGAACAGATTTGCATTTACCCGAAGGGCGTCAGGCAGGAAAGCCTGACGTGACCAATCTGTCTGGCGCAGGTTTACCTCAAGATGCTTTTTGGCCTGTCGGGCAAACGTCTATAAAAACCGCTTATAACCAGATCTTGTCTTGTGTACCGTCTTCAAAAGGAATGCTCCGTGAACAGTGGGCGGGTGCCAAGGTTGAAATAAGATTTCGCCGGGGCGGTGAAAAAGTCTGTTTGCCGGGACGTCAAGGCCATCATTCGCTGAAAAACCTGTTTCAGGAAGCAGGTATCCCGCCATGGGAACGGGATAGAATTCCTTTGATTTATCTGGATGATAGACTTGCTGCGGTGGCTGATAAATGGATCAGCGCGGAATTTTATCATGAAGAAACAAATGGTTGTGTCAGTCTGTTATTGCAAAGTTAAGAATTAAACCCAAAAGACAATGACGACAAGCGTATTGTCGATTAAAATACCTGAGTTTTACCTAACTTCATCAGAGCCCAGCATGGATTCCCACGTTGGAGCATGGGAACCCAAAAAATCCTACATGACAAAATACATTTTCATTACCGGTGGCGTTGTTTCGTCTCTTGGCAAAGGCATTGCCGCATCTTCACTTGCCGCTATTCTTGAGTCGCGAGGCCTTAAAGTCACCATGACCAAGCTCGATCCTTATATCAATGTAGATCCGGGCACTATGAGTCCTTTTCAGCATGGTGAGGTATTTGTTACTGAAGACGGTACCGAGACCGATCTCGATTTAGGCCATTATGAGCGGTTTCTTAAAACCACGATGACTAAAAAGAACAGTTTCTCAACCGGTCAGGTTTACGAAAGCGTTTTACGCAAAGAGCGTAAAGGCGATTATTTGGGGGCAACGGTTCAGGTCATTCCGCATATTACCGATGAAATTAAACGCCGTGTTTATGAAAGCGCCGACGACTGCATAGATGCCGGTGGTAGAGTTACCCAGGGAGCGGTTGATGTCGCCTTGATTGAAGTCGGCGGCACGGTAGGTGATATTGAATCCTTGCCTTTTCTGGAAGCCATCCGGCAAATGCGTTTTGAACTGGGCTCTGAACGCTCCTTGTTTATTCATTTGACTTTGGTACCGTATATTCGTTCAGCCGGTGAAATAAAAACCAAACCGACTCAGCATTCGGTAAAAGAGTTGCGAAGTATCGGCATACAGCCGGACATCTTGATTTGTCGATCCGAACAACCGATACCGCTCAGTGAGCGTCGTAAAATCGCCTTGTTTACCAATGTCGAAGAAAAAGCGGTTATCTCTGCGGTCGATGCCAGTTCGATTTACAAGATTCCGTTGTTACTGCACGATCAAGGCTTGGATGATATTGTCGTTAACAAGTTGCGACTGGATGTGCCGCCGGCGGATTTGTCCGAGTGGGAAGCCGTTGTTGACGCCCTGGAGCATCCTGCCAACGAAGCGACCATCGCCATTGTCGGTAAATATGTCGATCATTCCGATGCTTATAAATCGGTACATGAAGCCTTAATTCATGCCGGTATTCGCACTCGTACCAAAGTCAACATTGTCTATATCGATTCGGAAATTATAGAGGATGAGGGTGTTGGCAGACTGAAAGGCATTGATGCGATTTTGGTGCCGGGCGGCTTTGGCGAACGCGGTGTGGAAGGAAAAATTTCCACGGTTAAGTATGCGCGGGAAAATAAAATTCCTTATTTGGGTATTTGTCTGGGGATGCAGGTTGCCGTTATTGAATTCGCCCGCGATGTCGCCGGACTGGAGGGCGCGCACAGCACCGAATTCTTACCCAAATCGCCGTATCCGGTGATCGGCTTGATTACCGAATGGATGGATGAGGAGGGTCAATTGGAAACCCGCAATGAAGCATCCGATTTGGGTGGTTCGATGCGACTGGGTGGCCAGCAATGCCGATTGCAATCCGATTCGCTGGCATTTCAGCTGTATCAGAAAGATGTGATTTCTGAAAGACATCGTCATCGCTATGAATTCAACAGCCAGTATCTGGAAAAACTGGAACAGGCTGGCATGCGATTTTCCGGGAAGTCTATTGATGGACGATTGGTTGAAGTGATAGAAATCCCTGATCATCCCTGGTTTCTGGCTTGTCAGTTTCACCCGGAATTTACCTCGACACCCAGAAAAGGCCATCCTTTATTTTCCGGTTTTGTGGTCGCGGCGTTTGAACATAAAAAAGGTACAGTGTAATGAAATTATGTGGTTTTGAAGCCGGTTTAGATCGGCCGTTTTTTTTGATAGCCGGTCCTTGTGTTATTGAAAGCGAGCAAATGGCTCTGGACACTGCGGGTTACCTTAAAGAGTTAACGACGCAACTCAATATTCCCTTTATTTACAAGTCGTCGTTCGATAAAGCCAACCGCTCATCGCATGAAAGTTATCGCGGTCCCGGCGTGGAGCAGGGGCTTAAAATACTGGAAAAAGTTAAACAACAAATCGGCGTACCGGTATTGACCGATGTGCATGAAGATACGCCGCTGGCTGAAGTCGCCTCGGTCGTTGATGTGATGCAAACGCCTGCATTTTTATGTCGGCAAACCAATTTTATTCAGCAAGTCGCCTCTCAAGGCATTCCCGTTAATATTAAAAAAGGCCAGTTCCTGGCGCCCTGGGATATGGTGCATGTCACCAACAAAGCCAAGGCGACCGGAAACCAGCAGATTATGGTCTGCGAGCGCGGCGTATCCTTTGGTTACAACAACCTGGTTTCCGATATGCGCTCGTTAGCGGTCATGCGCGACACCGATTGTCCGGTGGTTTTTGACGCGACGCACTCGGTGCAACTGCCCGGCGGACAAGGCACGGTATCAGGCGGGCAACGCGAATTTGTACCGGTGTTAGCCAGAGCCGCCGTCGCGGTAGGTATTGCCGGGCTGTTTATGGAAACCCATCCCAATCCTGCGGAAGCGAAAAGTGACGGCCCCAACTCCTGGCCTTTGCACCGGATGCGGGAATTATTGGAAACCTTGGTACTTATAGATAATGCCGTTAAAAAACAGGCATTCATCGAAACGACATTATAAGCTTATGACTCGCATTACTCGGTTATCGCAACTTGATTTATCCGCCAGCTATAGCTATGCGGATTATTTAACCTGGCGGTTAACCGATGCAGTGGAATTGATTAAAGGCAGGATTCAGTTAATGTCTCCCGCGCCGAATGTGAAACATCAACGGCTTTCTATTTATTTGGGCAGTCATTTGTTTTTTTATTTTGAAAACAAACCCTGCCAAGTATTTTCCGCGCCGTTTGAAGTGCGTTTGTATGACCGTAGTCAATCATTGTTAGCCAGTAAAGACATTACCACCGTGGTGCAGCCCGATATTTGCATCATTTGTGATAAAGAAAAGCTGGATGAACAAGGTTGTAACGGTGCGCCTGATTGGATTATTGAAATATTATCCAAAGGCAATTCCAAAAAAGAAGTCAAAATTAAACATGCGCTTTATGCCGAAAGTGGTGTAACCGAATATTGGGTGATTTATCCTTACGAAGAAGTTATTCAGCAATTCGTATTGAATGACGAAACCATGCACTATCAGCTGCATAACAGTTATGCGGGCGACGATGTTGCCGAATCCTATTTATTTCCAGACTTAGCGCTTGACTTACCAACGCTATTTAAAGATGTGTAGTTGAGGTTCAAGCTGAAAGGCGAAAAAAGCACACAGCTTGAACCTTGAACCTTTTATTTTTTTAACCTGTAACAAAAGAAAAACCATGACTCAAATCGTTGATATTAAAGCAAGAGAAATTTTAGACTCACGCGGCAATCCTACCCTGGAAGCCGACGTTATCCTGGCCTCAGGCGTAGTCGGTAGCGCGATGGTGCCGTCCGGTGCATCGACCGGCGAGCGCGAAGCGATAGAACTGCGTGACAATGATAAAGGCCGTTATTTAGGTAAAGGCGTATTAACCGCAGTCAAGAATGTGAATACTGAAATTCGCGCTGCGATTGTCGGTATGGATGTTGCCGATCAGGCAGGCATCGACCAAAAAATGATCGCACTGGACGGCACTGAAAACAAAGGTCGTTTAGGTGCTAATGCTATTTTAGCGGTATCGATGGCGGCGGCTCATGCGGCAGCTAAAGATGCTGGCGTGCCTTTATATCGTCATTTGAATACCAGCGGTAAATTCGTTATGCCGGTACCGATGATGAACATCATTAACGGCGGATCACATGCCGACAACAGTGTTGACCTGCAAGAATTCATGATCTTGCCAGTCGGCGCGCCGACTTTCCGTGAAGCAATCCGTTACGGCGCTGAAGTTTTCCATAACCTGAGCAAAGTGTTAAAAGCGAAAGGTTTGGCAACGACGGTCGGCGATGAAGGCGGTTTTGCGCCTAATCTTGCTTCAAACGAAGAAGCGATTTCAGTGATTATCGAAGCGATTGAACTGGCCGGTTACAAGCCGGGCGTTGATATTTGCTTAGGCATGGATGCGGCAAGTTCTGAATATTATAAAAACGGCCGTTATGAATTATCGGCAGAAGGCAGAAGTTTCAGTTCAGAAGAAATGACTGATTTCTTTGTCGAGTGGGTAGAAAAATATCCGATCATTTCTATCGAAGACGGCCTGGATCAAAACGATTGGGCGGGCTGGAAAATCCACACTGAAAAATTGGGCGATAAAATCCAATTGGTCGGTGACGACTTGTTCGTGACTAACCCTGCCACCTTGAAAGAAGGCATCGAAAAAGGCATCGGCAATTCCATTTTGATTAAACTGAATCAAATCGGCACCTTGACCGAAACTTTGGAAGCCATCAATACGGCTCATGCAGCCGGTTACACGGCAGTTATTTCGCATCGTTCAGGCGAAACCGAAGATACTACCATTGCCGATTTGGCCGTTGCCACAGGCACAGGACAAATCAAAACCGGCTCTTTAAGCCGTTCCGACCGTGTCGCTAAATACAACCGTCTGATGAAAATTGAAGATGAGTTGGGTGAGTTGGCAACTTACGCAGGTCGTAGCGCGTTTAAAATGCTTTAAAAAAGCAGGCGAAAGGCTAAGGACGAAGGGCGAAAAATATGAACCTTTTGCCTTTTTTCTTTTGTCCTTCGCCTTTTTTATTTCGTCTATGAAAATCTTCATTGCACTTATTATTCTGTTAATCATCCATTTCCAATACCGGATATGGATTGGCGACGGCAGTCTTGCAGAGATCGATGCTTATCAACTGCGTCTCGATGACCTAAAAAAACAGGCCGAGGAAAAAAGAGAGCGCAACGAAGCGCTTTACGCCGAAGTGCTGGATTTGCGGAAAGGGCAGGAAGCGATCGAGGAGCGGGCTAGGGATGAATTAGGGATGATTAAGGAAGATGAAACTTTTTTTCATGTGCTTGAATAAGTAGCCCTTCGCCTTTTTTATCCATGACCAAAGCAATAAAATTCTGGGCTATCGTGCCCGCTGCCGGTGTCGGCAAACGTATGCAGGCCGACCGGCCTAAACAATATCTGGAATTTGCCGGAAAAACGGTCATCGAACATACCCTGTTGCGCTTGCTGCAGGCCGATGTTTTTGCCGCTATTGCCGTTGCAGTTTCCAAAGAAGATCCCTACTGGCCCGAGCTTGAAATATCGCGGCATAAAAACATCATTACCGCTCCAGGCGGTAAGGAACGGGCAGATTCCGTGCTTTCAGGTTTGCAGACTATCAGGAGCCAGGCATCCGATGACGACTGGGTATTGGTGCATGATGCGGCCAGACCCTGTATAACTGCGTCCGATATTCATCATCTGATTGATTCTTTAATTAACGATGATGTCGGCGGGATTTTGGCCTTAGCTTCGCCGGATACCTTAAAACAGGTACAAGGCAATGGCATTACCGGAACGCTGGATAGAAGCCATATCTGGCGGGCATTAACACCGCAGATGTTCCGTTACGGCAGGTTAAAAACCGCGTTGGAGCAGGCGCAAGGCAATCCGGCTATCACCGACGATGCCAGCGCTTTGGAATTACAGGGTTTGCAGCCGAAAATCGTCGAGGGCCGCCCCGACAATATCAAGATCACCCGCCCGGAAGACCTGGCGCTGGCGCAATTTTATATGGAGCAACAATGATTGTAGGAGCGGGCCATTGCCCGCGAACCAATTACGGCGCTAATACAGTTTGATATGGAGCAATAATGATTGTAGGAGCGGGCCATGCCCGCGAACCAATTACGGCGCTAATACAGTTTGATATGGGGCAATAATGATTGTAGGAGCGGGCCATGCCCGCGAACCAATTACGGCGCTAATACAGTTTGATATGGAGCAATAATGATTAGAGTAGGTCAAGGTTACGATGTACACCGTTTCAAAGAAGGCGGCGACGTTATTTTAGGCGGCGTAAAAATAGATTACGAACAAGGTCTGGAAGCGCATTCCGATGGCGATGTGGTGTTGCATGCGCTCTGTGATGCGATATTGGGCGCGGCGGCCTTGGGCGACATAGGCAAGCATTTTCCCGATACCGACCCGGAGTTTAAAGGTGCAGACAGCCGGGTGTTATTGCGCCATGTTTACGGTATTGTGCAGGAAAAAGGCTATAAGCTGGTCAATGCCGATATTACCATCATAGCCCAGGCGCCGCTTATGTCGCCGCACACCGCCGCCATGTGCCGCAATATCGCCGATGATTTGCAGGTGGATATCGATTGCATCAACGTCAAGGCGACCACCACCGAAAAGTTGGGCTTTGAAGGGCGCAAAGAAGGCATTGCCGTGCAGGCGATTGTTCTGATCGAAAAATAGCCGAGCTATTTCCCCTAATTCTAAAAACCGCAATTGTCCACGAAAAACACGAAAGCCACGAAATAAATCAGTGCATTGACCTTACTGTTCACCCTTTGGGTGATGACCTAAAGGGTGGTAACTATTTGAAAATTTTTGTGTTTTTTGTGCTTTTCGTGGACGAAATGATTTATCTAAGCTTATGCAAAATATTGAAATTCTCCTCTGGCCTTACGTTTACGGTGGGCCTTCCGGCACCGGCAAAATCCGTAGTATTCCCGAAGACTTTATCGTTAAAGAAAACCTGTCCTTTGAACCGTCTGGCGCCGGCGAACACGCTTTTTTGCAAATACAAAAGAAAGGCGAAAACACCGAATATGTTGCCAGACAACTGTCCAGATTTGCCAATGTCAGGCAACGCGATGTCAGTTACGCCGGTCTAAAAGACCGGTATGCGCTTACCACTCAATGGTTCAGTGTCTGGTTGCCGGGCAAGGCAGACCCGGATTGGACGCAGTTTGAATCGGACAGCATGAAGGTGCTGTACGCTGTCCGGCATGCCAGAAAACTCAAGCGTGGCGTGTTGTCGGGCAACAGTTTTAAGCTGGTTATTCGCGACTGGCAGGGCGATCGAACAAAAACCATTCGGCAACTGGAGCTGATTAAAGCCAACGGCATCGCCAATTATTTCGGCTCGCAACGCTTTGGCAACGAGGGTCAAAATGTCAATAAGGCTTTGGCCATGTTTGAGGGGGCTAAAGTGGGCCGGGAGCAGCGCAGCATTTATTTGTCGGCGGCCAGATCGTATTTGTTCAACCTGATTTTGGCTGATCGGGTGGCACAAAATAACTGGAATCAGCCCGTGATTGGCGACAGCTATCAATTCGATCTGTCGCACAGCTGTTTTCAATCGGATCAGCCGGATGCTGAAATCATCCGGCGACTGGTGGATAAAGAGATTCATCCTACCGGGGTATTATGGGGGGTGGGGAATGCCGATGTATCAGCCGATGCGCTAGCCATTGAGCAAGCGGTCATTCAGGCGCATCAAGCACTGGCTCAGGGTTTGACAGCCAGTGCCGTTGACCGGGATAGACGTGCATTAAGGGTTAATGTGCAAGATTTATGCTGGCAGTTTATTGATGACACCACGTTGGAACTTGGTTTTACCTTAGCTGCGGGTAGCTACGCCACCTCGGTATTGCGGGAAGTTATTGCGTATTAACGCAAAATTTTCGGATTTTTCGTAAGCAAGTCTAAGCCCGTACACTTATGGATAAACAATACTGGCTTGCGGACCGAGATCGTCACTTTCTTCGATATAGCGGATTTCATCATCAACCTTTAACGAATCAAATCCGTTTCCCGCCACGCTGTTTCGATGGAAATATATTTCACGACCATCCATTGCCGCAATAAAGCCATGATCTTTTTTCGGTAGCAAACGGGTTATGGTTCCGGTACTTTCCAAGTCATGCGTTTTAACTTGGCCTCGCTGAATCCGTGCGTAATCTTCCAGCTGTCTTATTGCCGCATTAAAGGCATCGCGTATGGCCACATAAACATCTTCATAAGCCTGTTTGTCATGATGTTCTCGGCTGATGACCAATTCTTTCCGTGGCGTGGTGATGTCAATCCGAATATGGTATTGGTTGCCCTGATGGTGGCGCTGATGTTCAGCTTCCACCGCCACCCTGCAAGCCATAATATGTGAGTGAAACTTATCCAGCTTACTTACTTTTTCACGAATTTTGGCCTCTACAGCCTCAGAGGGAGGTATTCCACGAAAAGTGATTTGTAATGGGATTTGCATGATTCTGTCACCTTATTGAAGTTGGGTACAAGAATGGATTATCTGTTGCAGATCAGAGGACGATTAAGTCCTCAGCTTGTGGGCCTTTTTTTCCCTCTGAGACATTGAATTGTACTCTTTGCCCATCAGTCAATGATTTGAATCCTGTGCTGCTGATACTGCTGTAATGAACAAAAACATCAGGACCGTTTTCCTGCTCGATGAAACCGAATCCCTTGCTAGCGTTAAACCATTTTACTGTACCGGTGTTTGTTTTTGTAGACATGATTAAGAGCCCTAAATCTTTATTAAGTTATTATTAAATAACTTAATTTTTTGGTGGTTTAAAGTATATCTATTCGATAGTTAATCGAATGGATTTTTCGAATGACGGTGAATATTTTTTTACTATATATAGTTAATTAGAATACCTGCCAATAAAAATTATTTGATAGTTTTTTATAAGCCATGCGTTAAGATCGTTCATTTTTACTACTCCAGCTAATAAATTCCTAATACGGGTCAACATATTTTTTGCTGGCATGTAAAAAGTAAATGACCGGTTTATATTTTGAACGCTCATTGCCATGTCCGTGGCTACCTGCGGCTAAGTTAGTTGATGAGTCCAGAGTCCTTTAGCTTAGGCATGGAAAATCTAAGCTATTGCCATTTGAACAAAAAAAAATACATAAGCATATTAGTACAAATACCTATGGCAATAGTCATTGTAAAGAGTATGCCGTAATAAATTAGCTTTTAATGATACAATTCAAAATTTATTAGGTTCTGGCTGGTGAATTTGACAGATGAACTATTGTTCAAAAAATAATAACCGCAGAGTTTGATACGACATTGTCGCCAGAAGCATAGGGCAGGGTAATAACATTAATGCCGAGTGTAACAATGTTCTGGAAATACGGTTGAATAGCGGTTATTATCAAAACATGAATTTCATCGCTGTTTTCAGCGTTCTTGACTATCGATAGTCAAAAAACTTATTTTTTTAAAATTGATCGTTATAGTTACTATAAGTTATAGTTTTTTCATCAATCCACACGGTGCGTATAGTTAACGCTACCCATTAATAAACCGAGTTTTCCATGCAGGGTATATAGCAATGAAAAATGCACCGTTAGATCCTTCGCAACTCTATAAGCCATGCAATGTTGAACAATTAAAATTCAGCTCCACCGAGGAACTTGAGAACATTGATATTGCCGTCGGCCAACAACGCGCTGTGGAAGCCGTCAAATTAGGCATCCGCATGCATAAAAACGGCTACAACATCTTCGCCATGGCACCCTCAGGTACCGGTAAATTGACCACGGTTCGACAGTTGGTTGAACATGAAGCCAGTCGGCAAGATATTCCTTCGGACTGGTGTTATGTCAATAATTTTAGTCAGTCGGCTAAACCGACGGCCATTAAATTTATGCCGGGGCAAGGCAAAATTTTTGAGCAGGATATGGCGCAGTTGATTGACGAGCTGAGTATCGCCATACCTGCGGCGTTTGACGGTGACGAATACCGTTCAAGAACGAGTGAACTTGAAAGTGAGTCGCGGCAACGGGAAATAAATGAACTCAGTCGCTTACGTGAAGAGGCAGCCAATGCGCATATTATTCTGACAGAAACGACAACCGGTTACGCCTTTTCCCCTGCCGATGAAAATAATGAAATTATCAGCCCCGAGCAGTTTAATAAGTTCGATAAAGACAAGCAGCATGAAATTCAGAAAACCATTTTCGACTTGCAGGAACGCCTGGCAAAATTAATAAAAAACTTTCCCATCTGGCGTAAGGAAACAAAACGCAAACTGCAAGCGCTGAACCGTGAAGTTGCCGAGCTGGCTGTCAATCATTCTATAGACGAATTGATCGAAAAATACGCCAAACAGAAAGCGGTTCTTAGGTATCTCAATGATGTTCAAAAAGATATTATTGAGCATGTTCTTGATTTTCTTCCGCATAGCGAAAAAATATTTCCTTTTATGGAAATGTCTCAGGAAGCTAATCCGTTTAAACGTTATAACGTTAACCTGATGGTGGATTTTAGCAACAAGAAATCGGCTCCGGTTATTTACGAAGATCATCCGAATTACAGCAATCTCGTCGGTCGTATCGATCATCAGGCTTACATGGGTTCGCTCGTCACCGATTTCACCATGATCAAACCCGGCGCACTGCATAAAGCCAATGGCGGTTACCTGATTATCGATGCCAGAAAACTGCTGTTTCAACCGTATGCCTGGGAAACGCTAAAGAGAACCCTGCAATCTGGCGAAATCCGTATTGAATCGCTGGAACGGGCGCTTAGCCTAATCAGCGCCTCATCGCTGGAACCGGAACCCATACCGCTTAATGTAAAACTCATCCTGCTGGGTGAGCCGCTGATTTATTATTTGTTATGCCAATATGATCCGGAGTTCCACGATCTGTTTAAAATCGCAGCCGATTTTGACGAATCGGTTTCCAGAAACGATGGTAGCTCTGACTATGCCCGTTTACTGGCGACTATCGCCCGCCGAGAGAAGTTACGGCCGTTGAGCCCAAACGCAGTCGCCCGGGTTATAGAACACAGTTCCAGAATGGTCGGTGATGCGGAAAAGCTGTTAACCCATCTGCGCAGTATTACCGACTTGCTGACGGAATCGGACTATTGGGCGGAAAATAATGGTCACGAGCATATTGCCAACAGCGATGTGCAGCAGGCCATTGACCATAAAATTCACCGATTGGATAAACTCAGGGAAAAGCTGTATGAGCATATATACCGGGGTACGGTATTAGTCGACACGGAAGGTAAGGTTACCGGCCAAGTCAACGGTCTTTCGGTATTGCAACTGGGTGAGTTTAGCTTTGGGCAACCGGCCAGAATCACCGCAACCACCCGTTTAGGTAGCGGAAAAGTGGTGGATATTGAGCATGAAACTGAATTGGGCGGCGCCATTCATTCAAAAGGCGTATTGATATTATCGAGTTTTATTGCCGCCCGGTATTCCCGGAAAACGCCATTCTCGATCGCGGCCAGTCTGGTATTTGAACAGTCCTATGGGCACATTGAGGGCGACAGTGCTTCATTGGCTGAGCTTTGCGCCATTTTATCGTCAATTGCCCAAATTCCGCTACGGCAGGATCTTGCTATCACCGGCTCGGTCAATCAGCTGGGGAATGTGCAGCCGATAGGCGGGGTTAATGAAAAAATTGAAGGGTTCTTCGATATTTGCGCTAAAAAAGGGCTAACCGGTACCCAAGGCGTTATCATTCCCGCCACCAATATTAAACATTTGATGCTACGCTGGGATGTGGTTCATGCCGCTCAATCCGGTCAATTCAATATCTACGCGGTAAAAACCGTAGATGATGCGATTGAGTTACTGACAGGAATGGAAGCAGGGGCGGTCAACGAGCAACAAGGTACCTATCTGCCAAAATCATTTAACGGTCAAGTAGAAGCCCAGCTATTGCAATTTACCAAGATTAAAAAGGAATTTAGTATTACTAAATCCGAGGATTAGACGGTAGTTGAGTAGGTTGGCTTGCATCTTTTCGCAACCCAACACATTGCCGCAGTGAAGGTTGACGTGAAAGTCATTAACAAATTTTGTGGGAGCGACGACCTCGTCTCGCTCCCACAACCGACTTTTATGTTCATGGATGGCTCCAAGCGTTATGATCGTTGGGTTGAAAACGGCATCAACCCAACCTAATCAACGCCCGATTAATGCAGAGCTTAGGGTATTTGCTAAAGTGTCATTGCCACGGGTTTTGACATAATCGATCACCACCGGGATAAATTGTTGCACCATCTGAGGCGACATGCCCTGCTGCTGAAAAGAGGAAACCACAGAAAGCAAATTCCCCGCCGTTCCACCCGAAGCCCCCGTTATTGAAGATAATTTCCCCGCCAAACCGCCCTGCTGCGATTGGGCAGGTACAGCCCCCAGCATTTCCGGCATATCCGGAACCGACTGCTCCAGCTGGGCAAACGAATCTGCCTGCATGGTTTTTTTAGCGACCTGAAACAAAGCGCCTGCGCCTCCTTGAGCCTGGGCCTCGGTTACGCCGGTGCGTTGTGTCAATAACTCGGTCAAACTGCCGGTTGGCAGTGGCTGGGCCGCATTAACAGCCTGTTGACCCGGCTGCAATGCTGGGCCTGCATTATTCGTCTGACCATTGACGTTGCTGTTGACAGCATTAAGCACATCCTTCCAATTTGCGGCATCGGCATTGTTGACCAACGCTATAGAAAAGGCCAGCGACGCACATAGCGTTAGAATTGTTTTTTGCTGCATAGTTTTCTCTTGTTGAGTTGAAGCCTGATTTGAAAGCCCGATAATATCGGATAAAACTTACAGCGTGATTAAGCCCTATGGCTCTATTCCGTCACCTTTTGGGTTGGAGCCGTATTCATTTTCGCTGGACTCGCTGTCTTGCACCATAAAGACAAAGCAGATAATGGTGCCGATGAGCGGTATCAATCCAATGAGTAGCCACCAGCCGCTACGGCCAGTGTCATGGAGTCGGCGCACTGACACAGCTATGCTTGGAATTAAGACTGCAATCGTATAAATGCCGCCTAACAGACCTACACCCGTTTCGGGGTTAAAACTGCCTGTCAGTCCGTCGACAGCACTAAGAATCATACTGATAATGATGTTGAACAAGAAGAAGAACCAATATTCCTTCCGCCTCGCTCTTCCGTCAAAAACGGCATATTTTTTTAAGACTTCGAGATACCAGTTCATTTTCTGCTCCATTTTTGATTGCGTTTATTGAATTTGATAGGGACGCCCTGGGGGACGTACATTAAGTTCTAAAATAAATTCAGGTGGTGTCAGATAAATACGTACAACAAACAGTGATAATAAACCTAAACTCTTGCACCGCGAACCTTTAATGCCGCAATCAACGACTGACATGTTCAATATGCAAATAACTTTCCGACTGCATATCGATTAATCTCGACACCGTCCGTTCAAATTCAAACAAACCTTCGCCGTCGGTGTAAAGTTCCTGAGCCGGTACTTCGGCGGTGCAGATCAATTTTACTTTATGCTCGTATAGCGCATCGATCAAGGTGACAAAGCGCTTGGCTTCGTTGCATTTTTCTATAGTCAGTTTGGGAATATCAGCGAGTATCACGATGTCGAACTGGTTGCCGATTTCCAGGTAATCGGCAGGGCCTAAGGCATGCGTGCAGAGTTCGTCAAAGGAGGTGAGGGCGACATTGCCGTGTACCGCAGACAATACCACCTTTCTGCCCAATACTTCCACAATGCCCGGTTTCAACGGGGCAAAATGGGTTAATTCATTATAACTTTGGCGTACGAATTTTGCCGCCTGTTCATCCAGCGGATAATAATAAGCCGTCTTCAGCGCGTGTAAATGACTGAGCCGATAATCCTGCTTTGCAACCAATTTTATAACGTCGGCTTTTTGTTGCAGCAGTCGGACAAAAGGCAGAAACAATTGCCGTTGCAAACCGTCATGATACAGCTCATTGGGATGACAGTTGGAGGTGATTACGACGACGATGCCCAATTCGAACAGCCTGTTGAACAGCCGCGTCAGAATCATCGCGTCGGCGATGTCGGAGACATGAAACTCGTCAAAGCAAAGCAGCAGTTCCGATTTCCTGATATGTTTTGCCAATGCCGAAATCGCATCGGTATTATCTTGCCTGCGCCATTGGTGGATGAAGGCATGAACTTCCAGCATGAACGCATGAAAATGCACCCGCCTTTTTTGGCTGATGGGGCAGGCATCAAAAAACAAATCCATCAACATCGACTTACCGCGACCGACATTGCCGTATATATACAGGCTTTGATAGTTGGCCGGTTTGGGTAAGAACAGTTTATGCAGGAGGGATTTTTGTTGGTATCGGGCAGCTGCCTTTAGGTTGTCTAGCAGGGTTTGCAGTTGGTGTAAGGCGGTGATTTGCGCTGGCTCGTATTGGATGTGGCCTTGCATTACCAGGGCGTTGTATTGCTGTTCGAGTAAGTCGAGTATTAATTGGGATTGTTTTGAGACTGTTTGTCGAACGGGTTTTTTTAGCATGGTTGCTTTTGTCTGTACGGGGTACTTGTTTCGTAGCGAAGGTAAAGATAACAACGTAACTCGTCATCCCGGCAGGGAATGCCGGGATCCACGAGCCATGGATGGCAAACCTATATCAGGCGACAAGTCTTGCCACAAGGGATTACTCATTTCAATCAACCGTTTTTTCGCCACGCGAGACCAGTTCTTGAGTTGTTTCTCGCGCAAGATGGCGCTTGCCATTTGCTCATGTACTTCGTACCAAACTAAATCAGATACGTTGTAACGTTGGGTAAATCCGGGGATTAGTTTCTGACGGTGCTGATATATGCGCCCGATAAGATTGGATGTGACTCCAATATAAAGCGTCCCATTAGGGCGACTGGCAAGAATGTAAACACAAGGTTGTTTTTCCATAGGGTCACTCTAGCACATCCCTGTGTTCTGGATCCCGGCACAAATCTGTCTGGAACAGATTTGCATTTACCCGAAGGGCGTCAGGCAGGATAGCCTGACGTGATTCCCTGCCGGGATGACGATAGTACAATTTGCGCTACACATCAGGATCTCGCTCTGATAATCCAAGAGTTTGATTCTACGCTACGCCAGCAGCTTTTTTCCGATAACCATCCATCCGGTCGAAGTTCAAATAACGATAGGTATCATCGGCGGTTTCGTTAATTTCGCTGGCATAGTGCATATATTCGTCAAAAGTTGGGATTTTTCCCAGAATCGAACACACCGCCGCCAGTTCGGCCGATGACAAATACACATTAGCGCCATCGCCCAGACGGTTGGGGAAGTTCCTTGTCGATGTAGATACCACGGTAGCATTTTCGGCGACCCGCGCCTGATTACCCATGCATAACGAACAGCCCGGCATTTCGGTACGCGCACCGGCTTTGTTAAAAGTATCGTAATAACCTTCCTCGGTTAATTGGCTTTGATCCATTTTGGTGGGCGGAGCAACCCACAAACGGGTCGGCAATTCACCTTGGTGTTTTTCCAGTAATTTACCGGCGGCGCGGAAATGGCCGATATTGGTCATGCACGAACCCAAAAACACTTCGTCGATTTTAGTCCCGGCCACAGCGGACAGTGTTTTTACGTCATCTGGATCATTAGGGCAGGCCAGCAACGGCTCCTTGATTTCAGTCATATCGATTTCGATGATTTCAAAGTATTCGGCATCGGCGTCAGCTTCCAGCAATACCGGATTAGCCAGCCATGCTTCCATGCTTTTAATGCGACGCTCAATAGTGCGCACATCGCCGTAACCTTCGGCAATCATCCATTGCAGCAGGGTGATATTGGAGTTCAAATACTCGCGGATCGGCGCCTCATTCAAACGCACCGTGCAGCCACCGGCAGAACGCTCCGCCGATGCGTCGGACAATTCAAAAGCCTGCTCGACTTTCAAATCCGGCAGGCCTTCGATTTCCAGGATGCGGCCTGAAAATACATTCTTCTTGCCCTGTTTTTCAACCGTCAGCAAACCGCGCTGTATTGCCACGTAAGGAATCGCGTTGACCAGATCGCGCAGGGTAATGCCCGGTTGCATTTCGCCTTTAAAACGAACCAGAACCGATTCGGGCATATCCAGAGGCATCACGCCGGTTGCTGCGGCAAACGCAACCAATCCTGATCCGGCCGGAAAAGAAATGCCGATAGGGAAGCGGGTATGCGAGTCGCCGCCGGTGCCGACCGTATCCGGCAACAGCATCCGGTTCAGCCAGGAATGGATAATGCCGTCGCCGGGACGGAGCGATACGCCGCCGCGGTTCATAATGAAATCCGGCAGCGTGTGCTGCATGGTGACGTCAATCGGCTTCGGATACGCCGCCGTGTGGCAGAACGATTGCAGCACCAGGTCGGCGGAAAAGCCCAGACAAGCCAGGTCTTTCAATTCGTCGCGGGTCATAGGTCCGGTGGTATCCTGCGAACCCACGGTAGTCATGCGCGGTTCGCAATACGTATTCGGACGAACGCCAGCAACGCCGCAGGCCTTGCCGACCATTTTTTGCGCCAGCGTATAACCTTTGACCTCCAGGGATGGAGGGAATGCCGCAAGATTGCAGGAGCCATCGCGGCGGCCGCTGTCTTCGGCAGCAATCGGACGGCAAAAAACTGTAGATGCGGGCAAGCCCAGCACTTTACGGGCGCGGTCGGTCAAGCCCCGGCCGATAATCAACGGAATACGGCCACCGGCGCGGACTTCGTCCAGAATCACCTCAGTCTTCAGTTCGAATTTGCAGATCAGTTCACCGCTGTCGTGACGCTTGACCTCGCCTGCATACGGATAAATGTCGATCACATCGCCCATCGCCATCCGGGTGACGTCACATTCAAAAGGCAAGGCGCCAGAATCTTCCATGGTATTGAAGAAAATCGGCGCGATCTTGCCGCCGATGCAAACCCCGCCTTCGCGCTTGTTGGGAATGTACGGAATATCATTGCCCATGAACCACAATACCGAATTGGTCGCCGACTTGCGCGAAGAGCCGGTGCCGACCACGTCGCCGACATAAGCCACCGGAAAGCCTTTTTTCTTGAGTTCGTTAATTTGCTGTTCGGCGTCGGTAATACCCTCGCGCGGCATTTTCAGCATAGCCTTGGCGTGTAACGGAATGTCCGGCCTAGACCAGGCATCGGGCGCCGGTGATAAATCGTCGGTATTGGTTTCGCCGCTTACCTTAAACACGGTGACCGTGAGTTTTTCAGGCATTTTGGGCTTGCTGGTATACCATTCCGCTTCCGCCCAGGAATTAAGCACCTGCTTGGCGAACGGGTTGCCGGCATCGGCTTTTTCCTGTACATCGTGAAACGCGTCGAATATCAGCAAGGTATGCGAAAGCGCCTTGGCGGCAATCGGAGCCAGCGCTTCGTTATTCAGCAACTCGATTAACGGCGCAATGTTATAACCGCCCAGCATGGTGCCCAGTAATTCAGTCGCGCGCGCCGCATCCAGAATCGGCGAACTGACTTCACCCTTGGCGGCAGCCGCCAGAAACCCAGCCTTGACATAAGCCGCCTCGTCAACACCGGCAGGCACGCGGTTAGCCAGCAGGTCGAGTATGAACTCGTCTTCTCCAGCAGGCGGTTGTTTAATCAGCTCAACCAAAGCGGCGACCTGTTCAGCATCCAGCGGCTTGGGGACTATGCCAACGGCTGCGCGTTCTGCTGCGTGTTTACGGTATTGTTCTAGCATGGGGAATTCCTGGATGATGGTTTAAAACGTTTAATCGTTGCATGCGACGCTGGAGCGTCGCGTACTGCATTCCCACGCCGGAGCGTGGGAACGATATGACTACTTCATAGCCTCAACAATCGCATTACCCATTTCAATCGTTCCGCATTTCGATTGCGGATTAAGATCCGGTGTAACAAACTTGCCTTCATTAACTATTTTTTCAACCGCTGCTTTTATTTTAGCGGCGGCTTCGTGTTCGCCGAGATGATCCAGCATCATCACGCCAGCCATGATCACCGCAGTAGGATTAGCCAGGTTTTTTCCGGTGATATCCGGCGCGCTGCCGTGTACGGCTTCAAACAAGGCCGCATCATTGCCGATATTGGCGCCGGGAATCAAGCCCAGTCCACCTACCAGACCGGCAGTCAAATCGGACAGGATGTCGCCAAACATGTTGGTGCAGACGATCACATCAAACTGCGATGGATCCATCACCATGTGCATGCAGGCGGCATCGATGATTTTTTCGTCAAACTGAATATCGGGGAAACGTGCGGCGGTTTCTCTGGCGACATCCAGAAACAGTCCCTGGGTGAATTTTAAAATATTGGCTTTATGACAAACGGTGACTTTTTTACGATGGTTGTCCCGCGCGTATTGAAAAGCATAGTCGATCACGCGTTGCGAACCGGTTCGGGTGACTACGGCCAGACTTTCTGCGATGTCTTTTTTAGGGGTCAGATAATGCTCAAGTCCTGCGTAGAGCCCTTCGGTATTTTCCCTGACGATCACAATATCGACATTGTCATAGCGGGTTTTTACGCCTGCCCAGTTTTTGGCGGGACGGACATTGGCATATAACTCATATTTCTGCCGTAACGCTACGTTAATGCTTCTAAACCCGGAAGCTCCGACAACGGTGGTCAGCGGGCCTTTAAATACCAGGCGGGTTCTATCTATTGATGCCATGGTTTCATCGGGCAGCGGCGTGCCGAATTGTTCAAAAGCGGCCAAACCGGCATAGGCTTCTTCCCACTGAATTTTTACGCCGGATGCGTCAATAATTTTAACGGCCTCATCCATTATCGATGGGCCGATACCATCACCTTTTATCAACGTAACTACGTGCATTCATTTCTCCATTAAATTAAAAAAACAGACAATTATAGTGCTTTAGGTCGGTCTTTAGCCAGTTGCAGAGCTTAAATGATGCAAATCGCTGTGCTTTTGTTATGATAAAAAAAGTCTATGGAGACGTCGCCTAATGCGCCTACTGTTGGTGCAGGCCGACGTCGCTACCTTGCGCAACATTGCTCAATATTATTTGAAGGAGTTGTTATGGCTAGTCCAACACCCAACCCAGCCCAAAACGGCAGTGCTATCACCATGCAAAACGGCAAGCTTGTGGTGCCGGATAATCCGATTATTCCTTTTATTGAAGGTGACGGTACCGGGCCGGATATTTGGCGTGCCACCGTTCGTGTTTTGGATGCGGCTGTTGCCGGCGCCTATTCCGGGCAAAAAAAAATTCACTGGATGGAAGTCTACGCAGGAGAAAAAGCCCATCGATTGTTTGATACCTGGCTGCCCGATGAAACCGTTGATGCTTGCAGGAACTATTTGGTGTCGATCAAAGGGCCGTTGACTACACCGGTAGGCGGCGGTATTAGATCGCTGAATGTGGCTTTGCGTCAATTACTGGATATGTATGTGTGTTTGCGGCCGGTAAGATGGTTTCAGGGCGTACCCTCGCCGGTAAAAAATCCCGGAGCCGTTGATATGGTTATTTTCCGGGAAAACACCGAAGACATTTACGCCGGTATCGAGTTTGAGCAAGGCAGCGACGAGGTAAAGATTTTCCTGAATCTGCTCAAAGATAATTTTCCCGAACAGTACGCAAAAATTCGCTTCCCTGAATCTTCGGGCATAGGCATAAAGCCGGTGTCGCAGGAAGGCACGGAACGCCTGATCCGCTCGGCTATCGATTATGCGATCAGCAATAAACGCAAGTCGCTGACTATTGTGCATAAAGGCAATATTATGAAATATACCGAAGGAGCGTTTCGCCAGTGGGCCTATCAGCTGGCCGAGCGTGAATATCCTGAACATGTCTATACCTCGGGACATTGGGAAAAAACCCGTGCCGAGTTTGGCGTAGAGGCGGCAAACAAGGTTCAGGCCGAAGCCTTGGCAAAAGGGCGGATTTTAATTAAAGACAGCATCGCGGATATTACCTTGCAGCAAGTGCTGACCCGGCCTGAAGACTTTGATGTGATCGCTACCTTGAATTTGAATGGCGATTATTTGTCCGATGCCCTGGCCGCGCAAGTCGGCGGAATCGGCATTGCTCCCGGCGGCAATATCAACTATCAAACCGGCACCGCTGTTTTTGAAGCCACGCACGGCACAGCACCCAAATACGCTGATTTGGATAAAGTCAATCCAGGTTCGTTAATCTTGTCCGGCGAAATGATGTTGCGCTATATGGGCTGGACCAAGGCCGCCGATGCCGTCATTAAAGCGATGGATGCCGCCATTGCCGGTAAACGGGTGACTTATGATTTTGCCCGGTTAATGGAGGGGGCGACAGAAGTCAAATGCAGCGAGTTTGCCGATGTATTGATTGAGAATTTGAACTGACATCCATTGTGCGGAATGCTTGTAACCTCTAAAATCGTAGAGGCGACCGGTTGGTCGCCTCTTGCGCAGAGCGGGAGTGCGAGCTTCGCCTAAAGCGCCTACTGTTGGTGCTTGTGCTGGCAGGCGAAGCCTGCACTCCGATAGTCAGTAGCCTCCACACTTAACGCTGACATAGCCTTAGGTAATGATACCAATAGATGGCAGCTTGTTTTAGCCTTATTATTGCGAACAGGTCATCAAGCGTATCTGGAGGAGGCGTTATGACAGAAAAAACAGACCGAAAACAAGTTCGTTATGAAAGAAACGACATTGATGCCGTGTTTAAAAAAACGCCCGTTTTTTTTAATCAGGTGCAGCCGGTAAAAATAATTAATATCAGCAAACAGGGTATTGCCCTCTATAGTCATCAGGCGTTAAAAAGAAACCATCACCTTAAAATAATGCTGAGTTTTATCAGGGGTGAAAGTTTTTTTCTTAATGGCCGGGTTGTGCATTCGTTTAGCAAACAAAGCAATTCCCAGTATGATGAGTTTGTAGAATTGTATGCTGGGGATTTGTTGGCGCCTGTCCCGTTGCCTTTTAAATACGGCATACATTTTGAACAGAATTATCTCCAATTTATGGACTATCTGATTGAATCAGGTTGTAAAAACGGCTTTGAAGTCCAGCGCTGCGATAAGTCGGGCGTGTGGCGCCGCGTTTATCCAGGATAAATCTGCCCCAAATAATTCCCGACGCGTAGGTAACTCGCAGAAAATAAAATACTACTCCGTTCTTACTTAAAAAACGTTGCAGTTTAGGGGCTGTTAAAATTGTGTAGATCGGCAAATCAGGGCCTGATTAGCAAGATATTTCAGCTAGTGACAAAAGATTCGTCATCTCGGCAGGGATTGCCGTGATCCAGAAGCCATGGATGGCAACATTGGATCTCTCGCAGACCATTTTTTAGTCACATGAAGCCGCTTTTGATCTATTTTTCACATCCCTGTGTTCTGGATTCCGGCACAAATCCGTCTGGAACGGATTTGCATTTACCCGAAGGGCTTCGGGCAGGACAGCCCGAAGTGAATCCCTGCCGGAATGACGGTGCTGGTTGAGGTTCCTTGCTCTTAAGAAACACCTTACAAGCCTTTGATTTATAAAAGCCTGTGAAGGCTGTTTCTTCGGCGCGATTTGCGGCGTGGGCCGATTAAGACGCTAATCAGGAAGGTTGCGCAAGTTAAGAATTAGACGTTTTTTCGCTCAGATAGGAGTAGGCAAGCAGTGCACTCCTGCAATTTTTTCGGTCAGACGAATTGGTGTATATTGCCGGTTACTTAGCTTTGCTGCCTAGCAAAGACTTTAGGTCTGCAAATGGGTTGTGAGTAGAAACCGGAGCAGCCGATTTGTTAGCTGTCGAACTGCCAAAGCGGGTTTCTTCGTATCTTGAGTGCTCGTTATCATGGCAATAAATACACAATAATTCCCAGTTGCTGCCGTCGGATGGGTTATCGTCGTGGTTATGATTTTTATGATGCACAGTCAATTCTGTCAGGTTTTTATGGTCGAATTCACGGGTGCAGCGACCGCATACCCAAGGGTATAATTTAAGAGCTTGACCGCGATAAGATTGCTCTCTGAGTTCCTGGTTGCGTCGTGCATCGGTCACGATTTTATCCGACTTATTTTTATCGGGTAGGGATTTTTTGGTCGTCATAACAATATCTTCTGTAATAGTGGAAATTCACGCTAAGCCGGTATAATTGAATTCTAACAGAAAAACAATAAAGAACAGAAATCAGCTTTTGTCCGGGCGAAGGTAAGCGGCTGGCTTTGAAAAATTAAACTTAAAAAGCAATTAACAGAATATTAAGGTGGCGTGTGGACAAACGGACATTTACCAATCGACTGATAGTTCTCGATACCGAAACTACCGGATTAAATCCGCAGGAAGGACACAGAATTATTGAAATTGGCTGCGTGGAGCTGGTTAACCGTCGTTTAACGGGTAAACGCTTTCATACCTATATTAACCCCGAACGGATCATTGATGATGGCGCCATCGAGGTTCACGGTATCACCAATCAGTTTTTAGAAGATAAACCCTCTTTTACGGATATCGTTAAAGATTTTATTGCATTTATTCAGGGTGCTGAGCTGGTTATTCATAATGCGCCGTTTGATGTCGGCTTTATTAATTATGAGTTTTCACGGTTGAATAATCAGACCGGAACGGTCACCGATTACAGTAAAGTATTCGACACGCTGGCCTATGCCAGAAAAAAACATCCGGGACAGCGCAATAGTCTGGATGCATTGTGTAAACGTTATGGTATCGATAACAGTCATCGGGATTTACATGGCGCATTGCTGGATGCTGAAATTCTGGCCGATGTGTTTTTATTGATGACTGGCGGACAGTCTTCGTTGCTGGATGAAGTGCAGGGAAGGGCGGAGAGAGCGGCTGCTAATAGCGAGGTTAAATATTTGTCGGCGGATCGTCCCGCCCTGAAAGTCATACGATGTACGGAACAGGAATTAAACGCCCATCAACAGCGCCTGGAGGCTATTGAAAAAGCCGCAGGCACTTGTCTTTGGAATCAGTAATACTTGTGGGCGCGAATAAATTCGCGCCCACAAAGCTGTAGATTAATCTTCAGCTTTCGGTTTTGCTCGTCTGGATGTTGAGCCTACCCTTTTTTTGCTTTTATCTACTTTTTTAGCGTCATCGTCGTCTTTCGCTGCTTTTTTAGCGCCTTCATCCATTTTGGATATATTAAGTTGCTGGCCGACCACCCTGACTTTTTTCAATTCCTGAAACAATTCTTTCGGTATGCCTGCTGGTAATTCAACGGTGCTGTAGTCGTCCTGGATTCTAATGCGAGCGATATGATCGCCATCAATCCCGGTTTCATTGGCTATGGCGCCAACAATATTACCGGGTTTTACGCCGTGATTGTGGCCGACTTCAATGCGGTAGGTTTCCATTTCAATATCTGCTCCGCCGCCGAACGCACGTTTCGGTTTACGGTCTTTTTGCGGCCTGTCGGATCTGTCGGATCGTGAAGATCTGTCATCCCTGGATGGCCGATCATCGCGGCTGTCTTTGGCTCTTTTAGGCAGATTCTGCATTAACAGAGGCGTGTCGCCTTGAACCAGTTTTGCCAGTGCGGCAGCGATTTCCAATGCGGTTACATTGTGTTCTTGTTGGAATTGTTCAATCAGTTGATTGAAGAAGCTAAGCTCTTCGGCTGCCAGTGTATCGGAAATGTTCTGTTTAAAGCGGGCGATACGTTTATTGTTAATGACCTCGGTTGAAGGCAAGCCCATTTCTTCAACTTTTTGCTTGGTCGCTCTTTCAATGTTGGCCAGCAGATTTCTTTCTCTGGGAGCAATAAACAAAATGGCGTCACCGGTGCGTCCGGCGCGTCCCGTTCTACCGATACGGTGAACATAAGATTCGGTATCGTAAGGAACGTCATAGTTGATGACGTGAGTGATGCGATCCACATCCAGTCCGCGCGCAGCAACGTCAGTGGCTATTAAAATATCCAGTTTACCGTTTTTCAGATGGGCAATAGCGCGTTCACGCAATGCTTGAGACATGTCGCCATTGATTGCGGCCGCTGAATAACCACGCGCTTCCAGCTTTTCTGCCAGCTCAACCGTTGCGGTTTTGGTTCGGACGAAAATAATCATGCCGTCAAAGGTTTCGGCTTCCAGGATGCGGGTTAGCGCGTCCAGTTTGTGTACGCCGCTGACCATCCAATAGCGTTGGCGGATGTTTTCAGCCGATGCGGTAGTGACTTTGATGGTGACATGTTCAGGCTCATTGAGATATTGCTGAGCGATTTTACGGATAACGGAAGGCATGGTCGCAGAAAACAAAGCGATTTGTCTTTGTTCCGGAATTTGCTCAAGAATCCATTCCACATCATCGATAAAACCCATACGCAGCATTTCATCGGCTTCATCAAGAACCAGAAAGCTGAGTCCTTTCAGATTTAATGTGCCTTTGCGCATGTGATCCATGACCCGACCCGGCGTACCGACAACGACATGAGCGCCGCGTTTTAACTGACGCAACTGGGTGCTGTAGTCCTGTCCGCCGTAGATTGGCAGAACATGGAAACCTTTCAAATGCGAGGCATAACGTTGAAACGCTTCTGCCACCTGAATGGCGAGTTCGCGAGTTGGTGCCAGTACCAGTACTTGTGGGTCTTTTTGCTTCAGATCGATGCGCGATAAAATCGGTAAGGCAAATGCGGCGGTTTTGCCGGTTCCTGTTTGTGCTTGTCCCAGAACGTCTTTGCCTTGCAGTAGGAGTGGGATGGTTTGTGCTTGTATGGGTGAAGGTGTTTCATAACCGACATCTTTCAGTGCCTTTAGCACCGGTTCAATCAGAGCTAAATCGCTAAAAGAGGGTAATGTAGAAACATCATTGGACATGGATTTACCTGTTGTAGATATAGAATGCGCGTAAGCGCGGGGGAATGTGTTTGTATATCAGCACATTATAACGCACTATATTAATATGTGCATAAAAATTAACGAAGTAAGGTGCTGGTTGCCAATCAGTTTATTAAAAATACCTTGTCCAGGGTTATCCTAAAAAACTCAGTTGAGTTTAACGCTGTCAAAAACATTGATAGAGCATGCGTTTCACGAAGTATTTTTGCGTACGGCTACATTACTCAACTACACACTATCCATGGCGTTTGTCGAGAGACCAAAGACGGCCAGGCGTCCTGGGTATTAGCGGTAGCGTTATTTTCACTGCTTGTTTGGATTGGAATACCCATACAAGCAGCGAAAATAACGGTTTTAAATTAACAATTATTCTTTACCATCGCTGACTTTTATGTAAATAAAAGCCAATTCACATGCAATTATAATCAGTATGATGCTCTCAAGAGTTACAGTCATTTTTTTTGCCTCAGAGTTTTAATGTTAGAGTTTGAGATTAAAGCACTTAAGCCTTAAATAGTCAAAAAACTTTAATTTACTAAGGAATTGTCTGGTTAGCAAGGAACCTCAGCCAGCACAGTCATTCCGACAGGGATTCACTTCGGACTGTCCTGCCAGAAGTGAATCCCTGCCGGGATGACGAACCTTTCGCTCGTCGCTCATTCCCACGCTCCCGCGTGGGAATGCATACGCAAGCATGGCGACATTCAGAGTTAGTATGGATTCCCACGCGGGAGCATGGGAACCAGAACTAATGGGCGACCTCGGCAACTGCTCCTGCGTTGCTCTACCTCCTGCCTCCATGCAGTCGTGCCGGATCGCCCCTACAATTTAACTTGTGTAGATAGCTATGGCCTTTAGGTCGGGGAGGATGTCAATAAGGAATTATCTGCCTGGTTTTAGCGTCAATAGAGTTTTAAGATTTTCTTGAGCTTTTGGGAAGTAAACGGGGGATTCATTAATTGCTTTCCGAAGATATTCTTCAGCGGCATCGTACTGGCCATTCCGCATACTGATATAGCCGATATTGTTATAAGATTCCTGAACCGACATGATTCGATTGAAAAGAGCGGTGGCAGTCGAAAAATTACCGTTTTTAATTTCAATTAATGCCAGATTATGAATAGCGCGTTTATATCGATTGTTATTGCCGAGAGCCTGATTAAAAAAGTATTTTGCCTTGATTTCATCCCCGGAAAGATAATACGAATAACCCAGATTATTGAGTAACATAGGATTGTTGGTCTGTCTTGCCAGAGCGGCCTGGTAATGGTTAATCGCCTCAGCGCTGTTATGTTCCAAGTCTGCAATGACGCCTAGGCCGTTATGGGCTCGCCAGCTACTGTTACTCTTTGCTACAGCGGCGGTAAGATGATCTTTTGCCTTATTGGTTTGACCATGTTCTAAAAAATACAAGCCCAGGTTTTCATTGGCTAATAGATTCTGGCTGTCGATGGCTAAAATATCCTGGTATATTTTAAGCGCTAATTCAGGCTGTTGGCTGCGGCTATGAATGGCGGCAATATTCTCCAGTGCTTTAATATTTTTAGGGTTAAATTGCAGGGTTTTGATGTAGTAAAACAGTGCATTCTCCGATTTTCCTTCACTTAATGCCGCTTCGGCTTTTTCAAAAGCCTGCTTTTCTGTTTTTACGTCAGGATCCAGCAAGTTTAATATATTATTAGGATTGTTAAGGCTGTTTTCATTCTGATCAGATTTAACAGGTAGCGGACTACACGCACTGAGAATGAATGTTGTTATACAACAACAGGCAATAATACTGAATTTTTGAGATAGCATATGAGTTAAAGAAGGATTAATGGCCGAGTGCAGCGTAAATTGAAATGGCCGCAGGGCCTAAAATAACGATAAAAATACCGGGGAAAAAACAACAAGCCAAAGGGAAAAGCATTTTTACAGCCAGTTTCGCGGCTTCTTCCTCTGCATTTTGCATGCGTTTATCCCTAAGATCGTCGGCAAAGACTCGTAAGGTATTGCCTATACTGGTACCGAAACGCATACTTTGGGCAAGCGCTGAAGTCAGTCCCCGAATTTCCTCTAAGCCTGTTCGGGTAACCAGATTTTTAAGAGCCTGTTCCCGGGCAACCCCGGCCCTTAATTCTGCATTGACGAGTCCCAGTTCATAACCCATGATTTGGTTACTTAACGCGGTGTCTTTAGCAACCCGTTGCAGACCCGCATCCAAACCAAGGCCGGCTTCAGTACACACAATCAGTTGATCAACAACATCCGGAAAACCATTTCTGATAATCCGTTTTCTTTCAGTAACCCTGTTGTCCAGATAAAAGCTGGGGCCAATGAAGCCGAGCATAAACCCTGCGCTAATGATTAATAATAAACTATTGGAACTCAACTGGGGAAAAAAAACTAAACAAATGATAAATGCCAGTACGGGTAGGCCGATGGTTAACAGAATTTTTATGCCAAAATAGCGTGATAGGCTATTTTTAGAGTGATATCCGGCCTGTAAAAGTCGCTGACGGTCATAATTAAGCTTATCGCCAACCCTATCTCTGACCACAAAGTAGTTACCTAGCTGTGCAGTTGTGTTACGAAAAAAACGGGCTTCTGAGTCAGTGCCTGAGATTGTATGAAATCGTTTCCTGACAGGATTGTAAAGGCCGGTAGTCAGGAAATAGATGGCCACCACTAGCGCAAAAGCTGAGGCTGCAAATAAAACGATGACCAGCCAGCGACCTATAATAGGATCCCCTGAGACGCCAATAATAAATTGTATTAATTGATCCATAGACTGGCCTAAATATCAAAGTTAATCTGTTTACGTACCCAGAAAGCACCGAGCACTTGCAAAACAAGTCCGACGCCAAGAAGCTTATGGCCCATTTCTGTATCGAATAAGGGCTGGACATAGTCAGGAGACATTAGCGTAATCGCTAAAAATACGGCAAAGGGAAGCAGTGACAGTACCCAGGCCGACATGCGGTTTTCCGCAGTAATCGTTTTGACACGACGTTGAAAACGAAATCGTTTTCGTAAAATGTCACTGGTTTTGTCCAATAATTCCGCCAGATTACCGCCGGTTTCCAGCTGAATCATAATTGCAGTGGTCGCTGAAACCAAATTCATACTGGGGACTCTGATCAGAAGATACTGGAAAGCTTCCCTGATATCTCGTCCATAGTTGATTTCGTCAAAAGTAATGCCAAACTCTTTAGAAATGGGGGGCTGCATTTCATCAGCGATATAATGCATCGCCTCATTAAAAGGATAACCGGCGCGTAAGGCGCGAGTCATCATATCCAAAGCATCGGGTAACTGCTCTTCAAACAGATCCATTCTTTTTTGCCGGTCATTTTTAAGCTTAATGATCGGGAGATAGCCTGCAAACAACAGAGCAATAGGCGTAGCGATGATACTGCCGGTAAAATACCAGGTTACTGCACCGGCAAGCAGTGCAAGAGCTAGCATCACCAAAATAACCGCGTAAGAAGGATACGTTTTTCCAGCTTGTTCAAGTAAATCTTCGATGGCCTCTGCACCGGGCAAAGATTCCATAAATCGTTCAGGAGCCGATAATTCGCGTAAATATTTTTGCCTGACCAACGAAGATTCACCCTCATTTCTACCGCCGCTGACTTTGCGGAGTCGTTGCTTAAGCTGGCGGCTTTCAACCGACTTGGTACCAAAAGAGGGCACTAAAATAAGCTGGGATAACAGAAAAGCCGCCCCGGAAACCAGAATTAAAAAGATAATGAGTGTGGATTGATCCATGGTGTTAATCCTTTAATGAGCGGTTAGTTTGATCGATGTAGACATCAAGATCCATATTAAAGCCGCGTTGCTTCATGCGCTCATGAAACCTGGGGACAATACCGGTAGAAATATAGCGGCCGATGATATTGCCATGGTCATCGAGCCCACGGCGTTCGTATTTGAATATTTCCGACATGGTAATAATATCGCCCTCCATGCTGTTGATTTCACATACGCTGATAACTCGCCTTCTGCCGTCTTCCATTCTTTCCAGTTGCAGAACAACATTTATCGCGGAAGCAATTTGTGAGCGAATGGCTTTCACCGGTAAATCAAAGCCGGACATTGAAACCATATTTTCAATACGGGACAAGGCATCGCGCGCGGTGTTTGCATGGACGGTCGTTAACGAGCCATCATGGCCGGTATTCATGGCCTGCAACATATCGAAAGCCTCTTGTCCGCGCACCTCGCCGATAACAATACGATCAGGTCGCATCCGCAAACTGTTTTTTACCAGATCGCGCTGAGTGATCTCGCCTTTACCTTCAATATTAGCCGGACGGGTTTCCAGACGAACCAGATTGTCTATTTTCAGTTGCAATTCGGCTGAATCCTCTATGGTCACAACCCGTTCATTGATAGGAATATTATTGGAAAGAGCATTCAGCATAGTCGTTTTACCGGAACCGGTACCCCCGGAAATCAGGATATTCAGTCTGACTTTAACCATGTTGGCAAAGACATCGGCCATGGCCTGACTTAACGTGCCGATATTGACCATATCCTGCAATTGCATTTTATCCTGAGTAAATCGACGTATGGATAATGACGGTCCGTCAATAGCCAATGGCGGGATAATCGCATTGACGCGGGAACCATCCTTCAACCGGGCGTCGACTAACGGAGAATATTCATCAATTCTTCGGCCGACCTGGGTTACGATCCGGTCTATCACTTTTAATAAATGCGCATTATCCTTAAAAGTAATGGGCGTTTTTTCCAATATACCAAAGCGTTCGACATAAACCGAGTTGTATCCGTTAACCAGAATGTCGGCTATAGAGGGTTCATAAAGCAAATGTTCCAGAGGACCGAAGCCAAGAATATCGTTAACGACCTCATTAACAATTAACTGTCGAACTCTGGCGATAATCGGTATCGATTCTTCATCGATAATACGTCGAGCTATTTCACTAATTTGTTTTTTCGCATTGGCATCCGCCATTTTAACGATCAAAGATAAGTCAAGGATTTCCATCAGTTTTTGATGGATCTTTTCCTTATACTCCATATCCTTATCCGTAAGCAGATCAAATGTTAATGGCAAAATGGGCGGCGGTTCGGAATGGACATTACCTATGGTTATCGATCCATCCGGTTTCAGAATTGGATTACTATCTTTGTTGGAGTAACTTTGAATGCGACTTTTTAGGCTCACAATAGTTCCCTTTGTAATGATTGATTAAAGAATTCGAGTAAATAAATTAAATGCTGGATGCTTACTCGGCAATAGTTTAGTTTGCCTGTTGTTAATAATAGCCTCATTAACAACATCGTGTAAATTTAAGTTAATAGGATCCAAAATCGTTATTACTTCCTAGGAGTGTGACGACACTTAGGCACTCTACCGAGTTACGCAGTTCGTCATCCCGGCAGGGAATGCCGGGATCCAGACGCCATGGATGGCGACCTCCAAAGCACCGACCATTTTTTAGCCACATGAAAGCATTTGTTGAGTTGTTTTGCACATCCCTGTGATCTGGATTCCGGCAATCCCTGCCGGAATGACGACGATTGCTGGCGACCTCCAAATCACCGACCATTTTTCAGCCACATGAAAGCATTTATTGAGTTGTTTTGCACATCCCTGTGACCTGAATGGTCTATGCCAAATCGGGCCACAAATCTTGCCACAGGGGATTACGCAGTTCAATTAGCCTTTTTTTTGCCACGCGAGACCAATTCTTGAGCTGTTTTTCCCGTAAAATAGCACTTTCCATCTGTTCATGTACTTCGTACCAGACCAAATCATGTACACCGTAACGCTGGGTAAAGCCAACAATCAAATTCTGGCGGTGTTGATATACACGCCCGATGAGATTGGATGTAACTCCTACATAAAGCGTCCCATTAAGACCACTAGCAAGAATATAAACGCACGGTTGTTTTTCCATACAATCACTCCATAACGCGTCATCCCGGCAGGGAATGCCGGGATCCAGACGCCATGGATGGCGACCTCCAAATCACCGACCATTTTTCAGCCACATGAAGCCATTTATTGAGTTGTTTTGCACATCCCTGTGATCTGGATTCCGGCAATCCCTGCCGGAATGACGGCGATTGCTGGCAACCCCCAAATCACCGACCATTTTTTAGCCACATGAAAGCATTTATTGAGTTGTTTTGCACATCCCTGTGATCTGGATTCCGGCAATCCCTGCCGGAATGACGGCGATTGATGGCAACCTCCAAAGCACCGACCATTTTTTAGCTACATGAAAGCATTTGTTGGTCTATGTGCACATCCCAGTGACCTTGGCAACGGCTCCTGCGTTGCTCTACCGAACTACGTAGTTCGTCATCCCGGCAGGGAATGCCGGGATCCAGACGCCATGGATGGCAACCTCCAAATCACCGACCATTTTTTAGCTACATGAAAGCATTTATTGAGTTGTTTTGCACATCCCTGTGATCTGGATTCCGGCAATCCCTGCCGGAATGACGGCGATTGCTGGCAACCTCCAAATCACCGACCATTTTTCAGCCACATGAAACCATTTATTGAGTTGTTTTGCACATCCCTGTGATCTGGATTCCGGCAATCCCTGCCGGAATGACGGCGATTGCTGGCAACCCCCAAATCACCGACTATTTTTTAGCGACATGAAAGCTAAGCACATCCCTGTACTCTGGACTCTTCGTGGGAGCGACCTATCATGCCTTAGAACTAAACAGTTTTTTAAAAAAACCTTTTTCTTTAAATTCGTCTCTGAAAGTTACACCCAGCGATTCAGCTAATGAGACCATATTTTTGGTAATAGGCGATTTGCGCGCGTAATCGTAGAGTGGAATACCCAGGTTGGTTGACTGGGAAACGCTATCATAATCGTTAGGAATCTTGTAAATCGCACTGGATTCAATAGTCGACTGTATGTCTTTTAGATCTAAACTACCCTTGTCATGGTAGCGGTTGACGACAATCAGAATATCCTTTTCGGCGATATTGAATTCCAACTTTAATAAACCGGTTAAACGTTTGGCATCGCGCATATGGGCCAGACTTTGCTGAACAATAATAACAATCTGATCAGACCGCTCCAGTATGGCGGCGGATAAAGGATCAATCTGACGGGGCAGGTCGACAAAAACATGGTCGTAATTGCTGCTGATCAGCGTCAACAGATGATCAAGATTCTCGACAAGGATATCGCCGGGCAAAACCAGTTGTTCATAAGTCGTAGAAAGTAAACGCAATCCGCTTTTATGGATGCACATATAACCGTCGATAGCGTCAAAATCCAGTTGCGTGACATCATTAAGCGCTTCAACAATCGTGTGTTGGGGGATGATATCCAGATTTAACGACTGGGAGCCGAACTGCAAGTCAAAATCCAGCAATACCACACTGGAATCGGAAAGGGCTGAGGCGATATGGGCTAGATTACAGGCAATAAAGCTTCCTCCTGAACCGCCCTTGGCATTGATCACCGTGGTCAAGGTTCCCTGCTTTGATCGTCCCCGCCTCAGATCGAATAGGATCTGGGTTAACGACTTAAGCAACTCCTGGTTATCAACGGGATGACTAAAAAAATCCCGAGCGCCAGCTTGCATGGCCAGTCGCATTAGCTGTTTATCGTGGTCTTCTGCAATCACCAGCAAAGCCGGGCGGTCGGCAGAGGGCATGGACGTTAACTGGTTCAGCGCCTCGAGGGTCACGTTATCAAGCAGAAAAATCAGCACCTCGGGCAGTGTTTTATCTGTATACAGATTTCCAAGTGCAGAGTTTTCATACAGAAGCGTCGTAATCTCTTTATTGATCAACGACGAAATCTGACTGTGATATTGAGACAGTTTAGACAAGTTACTGCCCAGAATTTGTATGGAAACGGTTTTTTTTTGCATGCTTATTTGCTTGTGATCAGTTTGATTTCAAGGATTATAGTTAATAAATCTCAATTCTTTAAAAGTAATGAAATAGTTTCAAAAGATTATGTCGTCGTACATACGCCATAACAGCAGCGTTGGGTGATGGGGTTTTCAGAGCTAACCCTGCCCAGGCTTTCGCTGGGTAATGTTGTGACAATAGGCGGTACAGGAAAGGTACTCATGAAAGTAGGGATAATAAGCGTATGTGTGAAAGTCGGTAAAATCTCGACACGAACAAAGGCAATATTATTGTATTTAGCACCTTCTACACCGAAAATTGACGTGATCGGTGAGCTATCGGAGGCCGCGAGATCAGCCGGATCCGTCATGCCTGAGTTAAAATATTTCACACGGATATTGTCTTCAGTTAGGCCGAGCAAAGGCGTACTGGAGCCGCCTGGGGTATCGAATATAGTTACTTGTTTGACTTGGGTGATTCCTGCTGATGAAACCGGGCAGACAGCGGCGACGCGAGCGCCGCGCCGGGTCGCTTCCACCAGCGTGTTGTAGGTAAAGAAAGCCCGCGCAAATTCAATAATACCGAATAAAATTATGAAAAATAGCAGTGCTATTAAGACAAATTCAACCATCGCTGCGCCACGTTGTGTTTTCATTCTACCCTCAGTACCGAAGAGGCGGTTAATGGAATGTCAGATCCGACAGAACTATTTCCGCCGCTAACAAGCTTCATAAGGTTTGATAATAAATCGTTGGTCATCAGATTATGATTATAAGTAGCAGTGACCATAATATGATTGGCATCAGGGCTAGTAACAGTAGGGAGAGGGGTGTAATTACCCGCAGTTGGCATTAAAGGGCATGGCGGCATTGTTGAAGAGGTACATGGGCTTGGTATGTTAATATTGCCATAGATAACAAGATTTTTCGTGTTATTGATATTTGTGCCATTAGTTGCGGGATTGGTATCTATTGGCATATCAATATCCCCGTTACGCGCTTTAGAGGAGTCTGAGAAATAACGCGCACCATCCTGTACGGATTTGTTAAGAATGTTGAGATGATAAAAAGCGAAGCCAAATTCTGAAATTCCCACCACTAAAAGCAAAAGCAACGGAACGATGATCGCAAACTCAATCAGAGCTGCCCCTGTTTCAAATTTTTTGATGGACTGCTTGAATAGTAACATTTAGGAATGTCCGCCAAACGGGTCTTTATAAAGTTGAACTTTATAAAAGCCAAAATTACCATTTGCTGTGGGAAGACCAGTAGCTCTGCAGCCATCACCCACAAATTCACCGTAAATGAATGCATCATTACCTGCTTGTTCCATTTTCTGTGTCAGAAAGAAACACCCAAAACCAACTACTTTAACCGGATGTTTTCCTGGTTCCCCGGTACATTTTACAAAAGGAAAGGCAACAATTCTGCGGCTGTTATCAATGTCCACTACCGGAACATGGGCAGGGTCGGCGTCACTGGAAACAGTGTTATAAATATTTTTGTATGTGTTATGCAGGTTAGTTGCTGTTTCTGCCCCAAGAGTTTGTTTTGCAACAGTGTAACTCAGCGTAGATAAATGAGTTGCAGTTGAACGGGTATTAACCTTATTAGGTGGCGTTGCAGGTCTTGGATCATAACCGACAATCTTATCGGGATGGTAAGTACCATCATAGTTAAACTCACCCTGAAAATCATCAAAACGGGTATTGAAACCTTTTGCAAGGGCGGCAACCACACCGGGTTCAGTCATTACAGTAGTGCCGGTTTCAAAATTTTTACACGCTTTAGCGGAACAAGCACCAGTAGGGTCTCCGGCCATACAAGCCTTTATATCGCTAGCTCCACCGCCTACATCCAATAAGCTGAAATTCCCCGGTCCAATTGGTCCATAAGAGGGAGGAATTGCCGGGCAATCTGCAGGGTCAGAAGCCCCCGTAGCGCCAGATCTTAAACAATAAGCTGAATCAGTTTTATAGCCATAACAAGCACCATCGCTGCAATCCGTATCCACTGTGCCATCATCTTCAACTTTAGCGCACATTAAAACCGGAGAAACGTCACATGGTATTATTGGAATAGTGCCGGCAACCGCTGATGCAGAGACTGCCATATTGTTAAAGCCTATGACACCGGCAAACCATGTGCCTAAATTCATATTTGTTACTACCACACGTGCAAATCGCCTGGTAAAGTCAGTGTCTGATGCTACAACATAAGGACCGGGATGATCAACGGCAAAGCTATAGTCGAATGTTAAATCAGCTAATTTGTCTTTTATTTCTTGATTGCCTGAGCTATTTCTGAACGCAGGATAAGTGTTGTTTTCGGCATAAGTTTGGGCCGTTAAGCTGGATTCCTTTTTATTCAACGAAATAGCCGCACTTAAAGCCAGTGCGTCTGCCATGTTTTGCAGCCGGGTCTTGTTGACATCAGCATGACTCAAGTCGATTGCCAGAGCTGCCATGCCCATTAAAACAATAAGACTCAAGGCAGTCAGCACCAGCACACTGCCTTTCGCTTTGCGTAACGGCGTCAATGTCGTGTTCATAAAAATACTCCTGCCTTGATTGTTAAATAGGAAACCAAAAGTTTTTCCAAGTGAAAAGACTATTTACCACGAAGGACATGAAGATCACGAAGAAAAATAATTACCTTCGTGTTCTTCGTGCTCTTCGTGGTGAACAAAAAATGTTAAAAGACTTTTGAACGACTACTTAGGATGTGCTGAACAACGTGAAGCGCATCTTTCGCGATTGATGCGCTTCGTACCTCAGCACATCCTACGTACTACGCACTGAACAACGTGAAGCGCATCTTTCGCGATTGATGCGCTTCGTACCTCAGCACATCCTACGTACTACGCACTGAACAACGTGAAGCGCATCTTTCGCGATTGATGCGCTTCGTACCTCAGCACATCC
>NZ_JAWPOH010000033.1:0-42915 GCF_037671525.1 Methylobacter svalbardensis | reverse complement strand
TTTAGCGCCGATGATAGTGTGGCAGTTTGCCATGCGAAAGTAGGGAATTGCCAAGCTCTTAAATTAAAAACCCAAGTCTCTGCACTTGGGTTTTTTTTTGCCTTGCGTTTGATTCAACTTAGCGAATGTTATTTATAACAAAATTGGCGACTAATGGCTCATTTGTCATTTTTGCTGAGTGCAGGTAGTGAAGGTTGAGGAAAAGTTAACTGATTAAGTTAGCAGGGAGGGTACAGGTGGACGAGTCAAAACGAACCCATGTTGACGCGTCATAATCCATAGATTGATATCAAAACCAGGGGCGTTTCAATCTCCTGGGATTAGCTTGCAGGTACATTCCGAATGCCGTGCAAGTGGTGTCCGGCGTATAGTGGGCAAACGCAGGTGCGTTTGCCTAATGGAAGTTGAAAAAAGTTTATGTGTCGCTCTACGAGAGGCTGTAGGGGAGGTATCTGCGGTCTACTCTTCATGAAAATAATAATGAGCCAAAGACTTAAGGGTGATCACTTCGAGCATAACTTCGGGCATGGCAAAAAGTTCTTGTCTTCTTTGCCGGCAGCTGGAAGGCTGGTCTTATGCGGTGGAAAGTCGAATCGTTCGCCCCCAAAGCTTGAAATCGGGTAGGTTGTGGTCATAATGAGAATTGCTGCCTAGCGATTGATTGCTTCTACTTGGAGCAAAAAGAGGGCATAATGCCCTCTTTTTTAATGGTTTAACCCGCAGGAAGGCAGGTCATGACGCGATCAGAGAATATATATTTAATTGGCCTCATGGGTGCAGGAAAAACTACGATAGGGCGGCAGTTAGCCAGAGCACTTAAATTGCCTTTTTATGATAGTGACAAGGCGATTGAAGAAAGAACCGGCGTAGATATTCCGACCATATTCGAGTTCGAAGGAGAAGAAGGGTTCAGGGATAGAGAGCAGAAAATGATTCAGCAATTAACCCAAATGGATGGCATTGTGCTGGCTACCGGCGGCGGTGCAATCTTGCGTGAAGAAAATCGCAGGTTATTGAAGGAAAATGGTTTTATTGTCTACCTGCAGTGTTCTGTAGAAAGGATTTTGGAGCGGACGCGCAGAGATACACAACGTCCATTGCTGAAATCGGACAATCCCAGAGACCGCATAGAAAGCTTATTTGCGCAGCGTGAGCCGCTGTATTTGTCTTGCGCCGATTTTAAAATTGACACGGGCGTCATGCAAAGCAAAGAAGTCGTCAGTCATATTCTAGAAGAATACCATTCGGTTAATCGTTAATAAACAAAATCCAGGTCGGGTTACTTCATGCTAACCCGACCTACAAGCATGAATAAAGATGAAAAAATTACTGGTTGAATTAGGTGACCGTAGTCACCCGATCTATATAGGCTCTGATTTACTGAGCCAGTCTGAGCTGTTCATCAAGCATATAAAGTCCAAGCAGGTTGTTGTGGTTACCAATGCAACCGTTGCGCCTCTGTATCTGAATGCGGTTTTAAAAAACTTGCAGGGCTATACCGTTGAAACAGTCATATTGCCCGATGGCGAACAATTCAAGACTTTGGATTTTGTAACGCGAATTTTTGACAAGCTGCTGGCTAGTAAGTTTAGTCGTAATGCCACTTTGATTGCTTTAGGTGGCGGCGTTATTGGTGATATGGGCGGCTTTGCGGCAGCCTGCTACCAGCGAGGCATTCCTTTTCTGCAAATTCCCACAACATTGCTGGCGCAGGTTGATTCTTCGGTAGGCGGCAAAACCGGGGTTAATCATCCGCTGGGCAAGAATATGATTGGCGCCTTTTATCAGCCGCAATGCGTTATCGCCGATGCCGATGTTTTGGATACGCTGGATGACCGTCAATTATCTGCCGGACTGGCCGAAGTGATTAAATATGGGCTGATCAGGGACGTTGAGTTCTTTGAGTGGCTGGAAAATAATATCGACGCGTTACTGGCCAGAGATAAGCAGGCATTGGCTTATGCCATTGAACGCTCGTGCATGAATAAGGCTGAAATTGTCGCCGAAGATGAAACTGAAACCGGAATCAGGGCGACGTTAAATTTAGGCCATACTTTCGGCCATGCGATAGAAACCGGCGCCGGTTATGGTAAATATCTTCATGGTGAAGCGATCGCCATCGGCATCTGTCAGGCCGCCGATCTTTCCAGAAGAAAATGCTGGTTAAGCGATCAAGATGTCGCAAGAATTATTGCGCTTTTTAAGAAAACCAAACTGCCCGTAGATCCGCCGGAACAGATTGACTCCGACCGGTTTTTGGAATTAATGGCGGTAGACAAAAAGAATGTGGACGGTCGAATCAGGCTGATTCTTTTACAAAAAATCGGCATGGCAACATTGCCAGTAGAAGTAGCCCTAGAGTTATTGGAGAAGACGCTTAAAACCTATGGTCGAAGATGATGTCCTTTGGATGAACCAGCAGCCCCGTGATCCGATAAATAAGGCCCAGATCAATACGACGGCTCATTCCTTGATAACAAAGGAACGAATGCAGAAGCTTGACTTATTAAGTCATCTGCTTTCAAACCTGACACAGCCCCTTGTGGTCTGCGGCCCGAAAGGCATTGGTAAGACGACGCTGCTTAGCGTTTTGCAAGAGCGCAACACTGAATCATGGCAGTATTGCCCGATGCAAGGTAATGCTGACTTAAGTTTTGAGGCTATTTTGCAGCAATTAACTAAGGCTCTCGGCAGCCAGTCTGGTCAGTCGTTATCAATGGCTTTAGCGCAGTATCAAGGTCGACACAAGCAAGTCGTATTGATTATCGATAATGCGGGTGAATTAGTACCCGGCTTGATTACGGCAATTATTCAATATGCAGCGGCAAATTCTATTTTAAGGGTGATCTTAGCCTTAACACATGACGAATTGCAGGTGAAACGCGGATCGGATCGGGCAGTTGATGATTGCCATGTCGTTGAAATTCCGACCTTATCAGAAAAGCAGTGTGGTGATTTTTTACGTTATCTGTCAGCAAAACCTGTTTTGAACTTGTCGTTTAAAGCCATCAGCGAAAACATGATTGCGCATATCTACCAGGAAACACACGGCGTTCCGGGAAGGATTATCGCCGAAATATCCGGTGCATCAAGCGCTAAGCAAGGTGGGAAAATGAAATGGATGCTTCCCCTTGTCGTCGTGGCCGCGTGTGCTATAGCGGTAGGCGTTCAGTGGCTGGCATCGTTAAATAATAAAGAAGTCATAGCGCTTGTTGCTGTTGAACAGACAGCGGGAAATATCGAAATGCCTGCCTCACCGTCAGAGCCTCCGATAATACTAGCACTGCCGCCTGCTCAGCCAGTCATTCAGCCGCAGGAGCAATTAATACCGGCAAATGTAGAAAATGAGAAGGAACCTTCGGTCGCAGTCAATGTAAGCAGCGATGAACAGCAACCCGTTACTTCGGCTGAAAAAACTGAGGAGGCGGGCGATGTGCTTCGTTCCTTGCCTCCCGGTGTTGTTCTATCTCCTGACCTGGGTTCCATGGATCGAGGAAATGCCGCAAGACTGCCGGTAACAGTCGCGGTCATGCCGCCGCCAGCACATCCTAAACCGCCTGTGGCAGCACCAGAACAACCACAACCACAACAAGCGGAGTTAAGTAAAACGGTTGATCGTGTAGAGCCGTTTACGCCCAATAATCTGGAAACCATTCAGATGCCGGCAAAGCCTGTAGCCGTTGCGGCAGTTCTTGAACAGCGAGTCACAGAAACACCGATGCCGACGGCAAATAATTTCACCCTGCAACTTATGGTGTTATCAAAACAAGTGTCGGTTAACAGCATGCTAAAAAAATATCCGACAATGACATCGGGTTTTAGAACCATTAAGTCGCTAGCCAATGGCAAAGAGAAGTTTATTGTAGAATATGGTTCATATTCTGACGCGGCATCAGCCAATCAAGCCAAGCGATCATTGCCTGCTGAATTTCGTAATGCACTAGTAAAAAAAATGAGTTCGATAAAACGTTAGCTAGTCCCAGAGCGCATACATAAAGGACGACCTCTGTAACGGCTCTTGCATAACTCACAGGGACAAGGGGAATATAGAGCAAAGTATCTGCCCATGCAGTCGAGCCAATTGCCCTTGCGATAAAACACTATAGAATTTTAAATCTGAATAAATAAAACCATGACCGCATTAAAAAATGATATTTTTATTAGAGCATTGTTAAAACAGCCTGTTGAATACACACCGGTTTGGATGATGCGTCAAGCGGGGCGTTATTTGCCGGAATACCGCAAAGTCAGGGAGCAGGCCGGCAGTTTTTTAGACCTGTGTACCAATCCTGAGTTGGCTTGTGAAGTTACCCTGCAACCATTACGACGCTTTGATTTTGATGCGGCCATTTTGTTTTCGGATATCTTGACCATACCCGATGCCATGGGCTTGGGGCTTTATTTTACCGAAGGCGAAGGACCTAAATTCACTAACCCGGTCAGAACGGCGGCGGATGTGCATAAATTGCCCATTCCAGACCCGGAAACCGATTTGCGCTACGTGGTTGATGCGGTTCGACTGATAAGAAAAACCCTGCAAGGCAGTGTGCCGTTAATCGGCTTTTCCGGTAGCCCCTGGACGCTGGCGACCTACATGGTTGAGGGCGGCAGTAGTAAGAGCTTTCAAAAAGTGAAAGGCATGATGTACGAACAGCCCAGGCTGATGCATGTCATGTTGGATAAGCTGGCGCAATCGGTCGCCGTCTATTTAAATGCGCAGATTGCAGCGGGTGCTCAGGCGGTCATGTTGTTCGATACCTGGGGTGGCATGTTAACGGGCGAAGATTATGTCGAATTTTCTTTATATTATGCCAAGCAAGTCAGATCATTGCTTAACACCAACGTAGACGGGCAGCAGATTTCCACTATCTTGTTCACCAAAGGCGGTGGGCTTTGGTTGGAAGCCATGGCCGATTCCGGCTATGATGCCTTGGGTCTGGATTGGCAGACCGATATTGGCTTGGCGCGCACTCGCGTGGGTGACAAAGTCGCCTTACAGGGTAATATGGATCCGGTTTCGCTTTATGCTAGCCCTGAAGTTATCACTGAAAAAGTGAAAGCTATTTTACATAAATACGGTTCGGGTTCAGGTCATGTGTTCAACCTGGGTCACGGTATCTTGCCTGATATGAACCCGGATCACGTTAAAGTGATGGTTGATGCGGTGCATGAATACAGTCGTGCTTATCATCAAGTTTAAACATTGAATATCATTTAATTAATAAAGGGGTTGCGGCCATGAAAATAGTGAAACTTTTTTTGGCAATCGGTTTGCTGGTTGCCAATGTGGGTGTTAGAGCCGAGAGTTCAAGCAAGCCAATTGACATCGTCGTTCATAGAAGCCCGACCTGTACTTGTTGCGGCAAGTGGCTGGCGCATTTGAAACAAAATAACTTTACGGTAACCGATGTCGTTACCGATAACGTACAGGCCATAAAGGATAAATATGGCGTGACTCAGCAACTGGCTTCCTGTCACACCGCGATTGTCGATGGTTATGTTATCGAAGGTCATGTGCCTGCTGATGACATTAAAACATTATTAAAAACCAAGCCTAAAATTGTCGGAATAGCTGTCCCCGGCATGGTTAGTGGAACTCCCGGCATGGAAATGGGCGATAAAATCGATCCCTATGAAGTGGTGAGTTTCGATCGCGAAAATCATACCCAAGTATTTAATAGCTACGAAGGCACGAAATGATTCATGCCGGGCTGTCGCTGCCCGACTCGTTGCAGACGCCGGGTGTGAAAATCCGCGCCAGGCAGGTTTGTCTGGCGGGTGACGTCGGCGGTACAAAAACTATCCTGGCGCTGTTTGAAACCGATAGCGATGAGCTTAAGTGTCTAAAAAAAGAACAATTTTCCAGCGCTGATTATCAAACGTTTACCGAGTTACTGGCCTCATTTTTGACTGATGCAGATTGCACTCAGATAACGGCAGTTTGCATCGGCGTGGCCGGTATCGTTATCAATGGTCGCTGCGAAACCACCAACTTACCGTGGGTACTCAGCAGCAAAGACATCGGCGAACGCGCCAATACTCAAAATGTCTGGTTGCTGAATGATTTGGAAGCCACCGCATGGGGCTTGCTGAGCTTGCCGGAGCACAATTTTGTCGAATTGAATCCCGATGCACAGAGGCAGCAAGGTAGCATTGCCGTGCTTGCCGCCGGAACAGGTTTGGGTGAGGCAATCATTGCATGGGATGGAGCTACGCATCATGTTATTGCCAGTGAAGGCGGGCATGTCGATTTTGCTCCGAATAGCGAGCAGGAAATGGCCTTACTCGATTACATGAGGGAAAAATATCCTGAGCATGTCAGCTGTGAGCGACTCATATCCGGTGAAGGCCTGGTTAATATTTATCAATTTCTCAAGCATATTAACCACGCAGCAACCGCCCCGGAAATCGAACGGCAAATGAATGAACGAGATCCAGCCGCCGTTATCGGCGAAGCAGGCGTTGCAGGCAGTGATGCGTTATGCGTTGAGGCATTAACGCTGTTTTGTCGATTATATGGTTCTGAATCGGGAAATCTTGCGCTTAAATGTTTGCCTTATGCGGGTGTCTATTTGGCCGGAGGCATCGGTGCAAAAATCTTGCCTGTGCTGCAACAAGGCGAATTCATGCGTGGCTTTTTAGCAAAAGGACGCTGCCGGACCATCTTGCAGAAAATATCGGTCAAAGTATGCACCAATCCGGAAGTCGCCTTGTTGGGTGCATTAAGTTACGCCCAAAAAACATTACGTTAAAGCCATGAAAATTAGTGTTCCCAAAGAAATAAAAGATCAGGGTAATTGTCAATTATAGCCAAGTTTTAAATAGTCTTGCAGTGGTGCTCTACTGTACGATAGACATCAAAGCCGATGTAGCTCAGTTGGTAGAGCAACTGATTCGTAATCAGTAGGTCACGAGTTCGACTCTCGTCATTGGCTCCATATATTCAATATGTTATGAAGTCAAAAACCTCCGGCAAAGCCGGAGGATTGAAAATGTGAACCGCTCAAAGCGGGTTAATTTATGCGCCACCTAAAGGTGACGGTGCCTCAAAAGGGTTCAGAACGCTAATAAATATAAAGTTTTTCAACCCTTATCCCTGGTCAAAATTCAACCGGTACGGGTGGTCAATTTTCAATCGGCGCCAACACCTATATTCTAAAAAACAACATACGCGGCTTATGATCGCTCCATGACAAACAAATCAAACTTCTGGCAACTATGGGCGCCGCATCTTGCTCTTTATTGAGGATAACCACCTCGATCTGCAAACGATCAATATTATTGCTGACAAAATTTCCCAGCCTGTTTTAATAGTCGGCGGAGGACAAGGCTTAATAATCGATGCCTTGCGTAAAAAAGGGCTTCACGTCGACGGCGTCGATTCAAACTCTGAAATGGTCAGGCTGGCCGAACAGCGCAGAGGCATCAAGCTGGTGCATACCGACGGATCAAGTTTGCCCTTTGCCGACGAAAGCTACGCAACCACCATCATCTCGACCGGCGTAGTCGATTTTCTGGACGATGAAAAGCAAATCCTGCAGATCATTAACGAAGCCAGACGTGTGACAAAAAAAGGGGGGAGCCTGCTTATCACCTATTACAAGGTTCACCCTGCTGCAGAAAAGTTTTTTAAACGCATCGGGATCATTACCGAAAATCACATCATGCGGCTTAGAAGGCTTTTCGAGCTGAGCCGACTCGCTCCATCAAAGTTCATCGCCGCTATTAGACAGGACGGGAACCTGAGTCTGTGCGGTGCAATCGCTGAATTGCTGCGAATACAATGGTTTTTACCGAAAAAGGAACGCCTGTTGTCCAATACCATCTGCAAGATTTTAAAAACGGCGGACAATGCGGATGAATTGATTGGTTCGGTATCCGAAGCGATTCCCCATCATACGCGGGAAAGCATCAGCACCTTATGCAAAAAACTCAAGCTGTCTGTCAATGCCCTTATGGATTATGAGACGTGTTTCGTCGTCGACGTTGGTGTTGAATCATAGCATCTGTAAAAGAGCGTCAAAATTTGCCAGTTACTAATCTCTAAGTTATTGTTTTTATTGGACACTCTGTTTTTATTGACTGGAAAAACGGCGCTGAATTGTGGAAAAAAGTGAAAGCTGTTTTGCAATTCTGGACAAATTCTTCAATCTTCCCTGCTCCGATATATAAATCAGCATCTCTGATTTTAATGTAAATGAATCAGGCAAGACAGAGAGCAACTTAACCTGCCCCTCAATTTTTAAAGCCTTGCTATCAATATTGATTGACTGTAAAGTGCTTTCTAATGCTTTCTAACGAATTAATTGTGTGGCTTCTTAGGGAAGGGATAATTATGGGGATTTTGAGTTCGCTTTTGGATGGTGGTCGTCCTAGTAAGATTCGTAGTCTTGCAAAGCAAAGGATTCATCAAGTCCGACGTGCGCTGCTATAGGCTATAACGAAAGCATGGTTGATTCTTTGGGGATGTTTCAGTTGTCGGGTCTTCCTGAGAGTACTATTGCTACTATTGTTGAAACATACTCGGCCCTTAAAAAACAAAACTTACCTGAACATGAAATACTCACTCGTATAGAGGGATTTCGTTCAAAAATAAGCTCTGGTGATATGCCAAATCCGCTAAATCTTAATTCGCACATCCAGTATTGTGTTGATCTTGAACATTCTCATGGGGCTCCGATTTCAGAGGATTTTATTACAAAGGCTAGACAAATTAGCTCCCAACACTTTACCCGGTTTACTACTACTTTCTTTTCAGATTTGAAAATCCTCACGGAGGGGACATGTTATGAACAAACGTAAAAAATATTCCAAAAAGTTGTTTCTGCCAGTACTACTCGGCACGTTGGTGGCCGGGGGCGCAATCGCTGGCTCTAGCCTGACACCGGTATACCTTGGCAACGCTGATACTTTTGCGATTCTGAGTCAAAGCGGAACCACCAACATTTATCGATCTGCTATTGTTGGGGATGTTGGGGCGAGCCCCATCACCGGTGCAGCGATCCTTCTCACCTGCGGGGAAGTGTCGGGGAATATATATGCTGTCGACGCCGCGGGTCCTCTCCCCTGCGCGGTAACTAACCCTAGCTTCCTGTCCTCGGCTGTGGGCGACATGGGATTCGCGTACGATGACGCTGCAGGACGACTTTCACCCGATTTCACTGAACTGGGTGCCGGTGAAATTGGCGGCTTAGTCCTCGCTCCTGGCCTCTACAAGTGGTCTACGAATCTTATGCTTAGCACGGATGTTACGCTCTCGGGCGGCCCTGACGATGTCTGGATCTTCCAGGTAGCGGGAAAGCTGAACCAGGCCAACTCTACGCGGGTGACGCTGGCCGGCGGCGCCCTGGCCAAGAACATCTTCTGGCAGGTCGCTGGCGCGGTGACTCTTGGAACCAATGCACACTTTGAGGGCGTCGTACTGGGTAAAAAAATGATCGCCGTAAACACTGGAACATCGGTCAACGGCAGACTGTTGGCACAGACTGCCATCACTCTTCAGATGAATGCGATTACCGAGCCCGCCCAGTAAGGACGCACACCGTTCATGTGGGTTTGACATCTACCCACACCGGCAAAATAAAAGGGTTACAGATTTCGGTCTGTAACCCTTTTATTTTACTCTCCGCTTTCGGCTCGTGGGATCAAGGTTCCCGTCAGTTAGGCTAGGCGTAAGGAAAAAGAAAGACGCTTCCCGTTTTTAGCCCCCCTTAACCCGGCAGTAGCAGTCGTTCTCGCCGAATTCGTCTTCTTGCAAAAAGAGCCATTAAAGTATGGTTGATATATTTGTATACTTATTCAAATTTGATCACAAGAAGAGTCAGTCCAACCTGAAAAAGCAAGGTATTAATTTTATTGATGCTTAACGGCTTTGGGACGATCCTGACTTTATTGAAATCCAGGCTAGATTGACAGAAGAGCCTCGCTCCTTGGTGATCGGCGCAATCAATGTCACAAGACAAAAACAAGAAAAACCAGATAACCGATAGTGGAAATTTTACTTCGTTTGTTACTTCGTCGGCAGGGCTATTGGGGCAATTATTGTATTTTTTTGCAATGTAAGAATGTCCAGTTTTTACTAGCCAAGGCAGAATTCTGCAGGATCAACGCGCGGCCTGGATGAGGTGTGTGCCGACTTGTGGCGGTGACAGTTTTGTGTGAGGGTGTTGTTGTGTAAGGTTCTGTCGCACTGAACCCAAGGTTGTACGAATTGAGGTCATCTGTCACAATAACGCCACATTGTGACTCATAAAAGGACAGCTCCATGGCTGAGATAACTGAAGTACCTAGCCCTTTTTGCGGTATCGGCACCGATGACCTGACTATTCAGGCTGATGGTGTACTGCTTAAGGTGGTTAAAAACGGCTGTGCGGTTAATACGCCTGCTTTTGAACAGGCTATTACCGATACTCGTCCAAGAGTCGATGGCAAGGAAGTCGGTCTGGATGTAGCCGTGACTAAGGCGGCAGCGTTATTAAAAGATACTAATCAGCCGGTGATTGGCGGCTGCGCTACTGATGTCAACGGCATGCGGGCGTTGCTGGCCTTGGCTGACCGTAGCGGTGCGGTGGTCGATAATATGAGTTTTACCGGTGCTCGGAATAACTTTCTGGCTTTGCAGGATTCCGGCTGGATGAATACGACGCTGGCTGAGGTAAAAAACCGTTGCGATTTGTTGCTGGTAATTGGCGTCGATCTGGAAGGCTTTTCGCCGCGCTTTTTTGAGCGTTATCTATGGAATGAAGAATCCATGTTTCTGGACGATACCGGCAAGCGCGAGGTTATCTATTTGGGCAAAGCCCCTTCCGGTAACGCTTCCACTTCGCCTAGCGGCCAAAAGGCACTGGTTTTTGAATGCGCAAATGAAGATTTGCCGGATGTGGTCGCGGTATTAAGGGCGCAGGTCAAAGGCAATCCGATTCGGGTCGATTCAGTTGGCGGTATTGCGGTGGCCGATTTACAAAGTATTGCCGATAAATTAAAAGCAGCAAGCTATAGCGTCGTGACCTGGGCGGCTGGCGCGTTGGCCTACAGTCAGGCCGAATTGACGGTGCAGACCATTTCTGAAATGGTTAAGGATATTAACAATCAGAATACCCGTAGTTCCGGTTTGCCGTTAGGCGGCAAAGAAGGCGATCAGACCGCTAATCAGGTTTGCGGGTGGACCACCGGTTATCCTGCGCGTACCCGTTTTTCCAGTGGCTATCCTGAGTATGATCCCTTTTTGAATGATACCAATTTGTTGTTGGCCAATGGTGAGGCAGATGCTTTGGTATGGGTTCAGGCGTTTAATGCCAAAGCAGTTCCACCGGTAACAAGCTTGCCGACTATTGTACTGGGTCGTTCGGGGATGACCTTTGCCAAAGAGCCGGATGTGTTTATCCCTATCGGTACGCCGGGTATTGATCATGCCGGACACGCTTATCGTATGGATAACGTGATCGCGATACGGTTGAAAAAATTGCGCGAATCCGGTCTACCTAGTACGTTTGACGTGCTGAATGCCATTGAACAAGCCTTTTAGGCAGAAATATGCTCTTCGGCAATTGCTCCTGCATTGCTCTACTACAGGCCATCAATGGCCTTAGGCAATTTCTGTACTCATTACATCCATGTAACTCGGAAAAATAGTATGTTGATAAAGTTAACAGGCGGAGCTGTCTATGATCCCGCAAGCGGGATTGATGGCGCAAAACAGGATATTTACATTCAGGACGGACGCATCGTCGACCAGCCCGCCGGCGATTTTAAAGTCGATAAAGAATACGATTTAACAGGCAAGGTGGTGATGTCCGGCGCGATTGATATGCATACGCATATTGGCGGCGGTAAAGGCAACATTGCCAGAATTTTGTTGCCGGAAGATCATCGGGCCGATCCTGTCGCTCGTACCGATATTACCCGTTCCGGCTGCGGTCATGCTATGCCCAGCACCTTTGTGACCGGCTATCGTTATGCAGAAATGGGTTATACCGCTGGTTTTGAACCGGCCGTATTGCCGGTCAACGCGCGTCAGGCGCATATGGAAATGGCTGATATTCCGATTCTGGATAAGGGCGGTTATGTGTTGATGGGCAGTGATGATTATTTGCTGCGTATGTTGACCGCGAAAAAAGATCAGAAAGCCATTAATGACTATGTGGCTTGGACGATGCAAGCAGCAAAAGCCATCGGCGTTAAAGTCGTTAATCCCGGCGGTATCAGCGCGTTCAAATTTAACCAGCGCAAACTGGATCTGGACGAGCAAAACAGCCATTACGGCGTGACTCCGCGCGATATTCTGCGGGTATTGGCGACAGCCGTTAAGGAGCTGGGTATTACCCATCCTCTGCATGTGCACGGCTGTAACCTGGGTGTGCCCGGCAACATGAATACCACGCTGGATACCATTCAGGCCATAGGCGGCTTGCCGTTGCATTTGACCCATATTCAGTTCCATAGTTACGGCACGGAAGGTGATTTCAAGTTTTCATCGGGTGCTGCAGCGATTGCCGAAGCCGTCAACAAAAATAAAAACATCACTATCGATGTCGGGCAGATTCTGTTCGGTCAAACCGTAACCGCGTCCGGCGACAACATGCGCCAATATGCCAATCATAAGCATGCCAGCCCGAATAAATGGGTGACCATGGATATTGAATGCGATGCGGGCTGCGGCATAGTGCCGTTTAAATACAAAGATAAGAACTTTGTCAACGCGCTGCAATGGGCAATCGGCCTGGAAACCTTTTTGCTGGTTGATGATCCCTGGCGTATTTTCCTGACTACGGATCATCCCAACGGTGCGCCCTTTACCAGCTATCCGCATTTGATTCGTTTGCTGATGGATAAAAGTTTCCGTAACGATGTGTTGTCCACGATACATCCCGAAGCGCAAAAAATGACCACCTTGGCATCAATTGAGCGCGAGTACAGTTTGCAGGAGATTGCGATTATGACTCGCGCCGGTGCGGCCAGATTGATAGGTCTGCAAGATCGAGGCGGCTTGAGCGCCGGTAACTGGGCGGATATTACCGTTTATACCGACAATGCCGACCGGCAGCTTATGTTTGAGAGACCGGATTATGTGTTCAAGGACGGTGAGCTGGTGGTGGTTGACGGCAAGGTCATTCATACCAAATGGGGTACTACCCATGTAGTTAAGCCAGACTGGGATGTCTCGGTGGAAAAGGATTTACAAAAATATTTTGATCGGTTCCTGACCATGAAGCTCGGCAACTTTAAAATCAGCGATGATGAAATAACAGAGGATGGTCGCGGCAGTCTGACTGTGCATCCGCTTAAAGGAGATGTGGCATGATCATTAATGGTGTAGCTATAGATGCAACCTTTGCCGAAGCTTTCCCGATGAAAGCCACGCGTGCCATCATCACCGCACAAAACGAAAAATGGGCGATGATTTCAGCTCAAGCCATGACCGGCTTTGCCACTTCGGTAATTGCCTGCGGTTGCGAAGCCGGGATTGAACGGGTTCTTGATCCATCCGAAACCCCGGATGGTCGTCCCGGCGTTTCCATCATGATTTTTGCGATGGGCGGCAAAGGCTTGGCCAAACAACTTGAAACCAGGGCAGGGCAATGCGTATTAACATCGCCGACTTCAGCCTTGTTTGCAGGCATTGATGGCGGAACCAGAATCGCTTTAGGTAAAAATCTGCGTTATTTTGGCGACGGCTTTCAGGTAGCTAAACTGATCGACGGCAAGCGTTATTGGCGTATTCCGGTCATGGACGGCGAGTTTTTAACCGAAGCGACTACAGGGCAAGTCGATGCAATCGGCGGCGGCAACTTTCTGGTGCTGGCGGAATCACAACCGCAAGCTTTGGCGGCCTGTGAAGCGGCGATTGAAGAGATGCGTAAAATCCCCAATGTGATTATGCCTTTCCCCGGCGGCGTAGTGCGCTCGGGTTCCAAGGTCGGTTCAAAATACGCGGCTTTAGGTGCGTCAACCAATGATGCCTTCTGTCCAACTTTAAAAGGCATGACCAAAACCGATCTTTCACTGGAAATTGAATCGGTCATGGAAATCGTTATCGATGGTTTAACCAAAGAAGATATAGCTAAGGTTATGCGTGTGGGTATTCAGGCGGTTTGCGATTTGGGCGCTGCAAATGGCATCAGGCGCATTAGTGCGGGTAATTACGGTGGCAAGTTGGGGCCGTTCCACTTTCACTTACAGGAGATTATGGCATGAGCGCTTTAACCTTTACGCTGAAACACCAACCGGATCAGCGTGTGGATATGTCTCCGCTGGTTTGCGATAAGCTGGCCGATATGCCGCTTGCGGAAATTGCTGCGCTCACTTTGCAGAATGGCAAGCGCAAAATCCGGGTGGATGAATTATTCAGTATTGCAGGTAGCGATGCGCAAAACATCGTGATCAAAGGCAGCTTTGACAAGCTGGATTTTATCGGCAAAGAACTGGATGGCGGTCGTATAACGGTTGAAGGTGATGCGGGTGCTTATCTGGGTTTGGGTATGAAATTCGGCGAGATTGAGGTGTCCGGCGATGTCGGGATTTATGCGGCCTGCGAAATGAAAAAAGGTTTTCTAAAGATTAACGGTAATGCCGGGGATTTTTTGGGTGCAGCCTTGCCGGGTAACAAAATGGGCATGAAAGGCGGAACCATTCTGGTTAAAGGCAATGTCGGCGAGCGCGCCGGTGATCACATGCGGCGCGGCAATATCCTGGTTGAAGGCAATGCCGGTGATTACTGCGGCTCCAGAATGACGGCGGGTACTATCGCAGTCATGGGCCAGACCGGCAGGTATTTGGGTTTTGCGATGCGCCGGGGTACGTTGTTGTTATGGAATCAACCGCAGACGTCGGCAAGATTTAATGATTGCGGTGCGCATACCTTGGCATTTTTACCGATATTGTTTGCCTCATTTAGCAAGCTTGATTCCAAATTTGCAGACAGTTCTGCGGCCTTTAGCCGGGTGCAACGTTATGCCGGCGATATGTCGGAAATGGGGCGTGGCGAAGTATTGGTTAAAATAGGCTGAAAATTTAAATCATCCGGCTTTTTTGTATGAGAATGGGCTAGATTTTTCCGTCCAAGCCCATCTGGAAATATTTGTGGATAATTTTATCCTGATTTTCCAGCAGCCAATCGATATTCGGCGTGTTATTCATGGCCTTATGAATGGCTTGTGCCATGGCTTTACGGTGGATGTCGAAAAGAATCTGGTGATCCAAATTATCATCTGTAGCCACACTCGGATTTAACCAAACCGAGCAGATAATACCTAAGTCATTGGCTTTTTCTTTTGGGATATCGCCGGCACGCACGGCATCGAGTACGCCGTTAGCAATAGCGGCCTGTACAGTGCCCATCAGAATATTGGTGTAACGGCTGTTGTTGACCGTTACCTTGCTGACCATCAGTGTCACGGGACGTACTTGGATATCAGTATTTAACAGAGCAAAGACTTTGGAGTGGCCTTTAGCTTGATTGCCGGTCAATGTTGCCAGCGCAACACCGACAGGGCCATCAAGTTCGCCGATAATGACTTCAGGTTCTGCTGCGGTACCCGCTGGGCCGCCTGCAACCAGCGCTTCACCGGTGCGCAATATGATTCTTTCGCTCATAACTTCAAAAACTCCAAATTAAAAATAGAGAAAAAACGTAGAATAGCATAATTTGGATTATTTCTGAGTAGAGTTATGGCTTCGACATTAACAGTAAGCAATCATGATCGTGATGTTGTCAGGTTAAAGTATGTGTATCCTGTGCTTTCCAGGCGAGCAGGCGGCTTGTCTATCGGCATTAATTTCAATCCTAACAATGCCTGTAACTGGCGCTGTATTTATTGCCAGGTACCTGATTTAAAAATCGGTGCGGCCCCGGGGATGGATTTTCAGCTGCTGGAGCAAGAGTTGAGATGCTTTCTTGATGATGTGCTTAACGGTAGTTTTTATGATCGATTTCAGGTCGATGAAGACAAACGGATCATTAAGGATATTGCCATATCAGGCAATGGTGAACCGACCAGTTTAAAAGATTTTGATAGGGCGGTGGCTTTAATTGGCGAGGTGGCGACAGAAGTCGGGGTTTTACCGCAGAGTAAGTTTGTGTTGATTACCAATGGTAGCCTGGTGCATCGGGATAGCGTCCGGAATGGCCTGAAAAGATTGCAGGAATATGGCGGGGAAATCTGGTTTAAGTTGGATAGCGCTACGGAAGAGGGTAGGGCTCTCATCAATAATGCCGGGCAGAGTTGTCAGGCGAGCGTGGATAATCTGTTAATTGCGGCAAGGCTTTGTTCAACAAAGCTACAAACCTGTTTATTGGATTACGATAAACAAGGCTTGTCCCCGAAGGAAAAAAATGCCTTTCTTGATTTGCTGAGAGGCATTAAAGCAAAGGATTGCGTGCTGAAGGGTGTGATGTTGTATACGATTGCAAGACAATCGCTGCAGCCGGAATCCGGTCGGTTGGAACGATTGTCTCCGGAGACGCTGAATGCATTCGCTGATGAAATCAGGCTCTTGGGTTTTGATGTTTCAGTGTGTTGGTGAGCGATGAGTTAGGCTTCGATGTTCAGCAAGGATCCTATCGTCTCTTTATCAGCTTGAAGTAATTTAACAGCGGCCGAAGTTTCCAGTTCTGCCTCTTTTAAGCTGAGTACCGGTTTGATAATGTCGCCGGAATTGAATTCTGAGCTGCCGACTTCATTATTTTGTATGGGCAGCTTTGCAATCTCTTGAGCCGCGCCCGCTGATTTATGTTGGGCGGTATTGATTAGATTAACTGCGCTGGTAGTTGCTGAAATGTTCATGTCGCACCTCTGTACATTAAATAGCTTCAAACCAATACTACATCTATATGAGTAATATGCAATGATTGAATTGCGACTTAAGAGCAGAACCGTGAGCAACCGAGCATTTTTCTTAACGGCAAACGATTATATCAGGGTGATTAATTTAAAATTTAAAGCTTGTTGTCTGCGTATAATTACGGATATAATTGCAAGTTCATTCAAAGTGCGAATGTGGCGGAACTGGTAGACGCGCTGGATTTAGGTTCCAGTAGGTTATCCTGTGAGAGTTCGAGTCTCTCCATTCGCACCACCCAATTCATTTAAGAGTTAGCGATTCATCGCTGACTTTTCAGATCTCATGAGCCGTTTACCGGTGTTCTATAAAATTCTTATTTTAAATTTAGTTGAGGTAAAGAAATGCAAGTTTCTGTCGAGAAGACATCAGAATTAAGCAGAAAAATGACTGTTTGCGTGCCTGAAGAAGTTGTTCAGGAAAAAATGGCGGCACGTTTAAAGTCGTTAGCGCGCGAAGTTAAGATTGATGGCTTTCGTCCGGGTAAAGTGCCCCAACATGTCATTAAGAAAATGTATGGAGAGCGGGTTCGCGGTGAAATAGCCGGGGATCTGATTCAGTCGACTTATTATGAGGCATTGCAGGCACAGGATTTAAAACCTGCCGGCTATCCGCATATTCAGCCAGAAGATGAAGCCGAAGGTTTCAAATACATCGCAGAGTTTGAGGTCTATCCTGAAATATCATTGGAAGGTGTTGAGCAAATTAAGGTGGCGAGGCCTGTTGCTACCGTGCAAGAGGTCGATGTTGACGGCATGATTGAGAAGTTAAGGGCGCAAAAGAAAACTTGGTCTGTTGTTGATCGTGCATCTCAGGAACATGATCGCGTGACCATTAGTTTTTCAGGGGTTTCTGAAGGCGAGAACTTTACGGATGGAAAAGTAGAGAATTATCCCGTTGAAATTGGCGCGAAACAAATGATCCCAGGTTTTGAAGAAAACCTGATTGGTCTCACGGCGGGTGCTAATAAAACCTTTGAAGTGACTTTTCCGGAAGAATACGGCAATGAGAAGTTGACCGGTAAAGTGGCTGAGTTTGAGGTTGAAGTTACTAGTGTTGAAGAGCCGACGTTGCCGGAAATCGATGATGCTTTTATTAAGGCATACGGTATTGAGGGTTCGGTAGAGGCCTTCCGTGAAGATATTAAAAGTAATTTGGAAAGTGAGCTTGAGCAGGCATTGCGTGGTAAGCTTAAAAATGCAGTGATGGATGCTTTGTATGAAAAAATCCATATCCTGGTGCCAAATGCATTGGTCGATCAGGAAGTCGAAAGTATGATGAAGCCGTACATCGAAAATGCTAAAAGGCAGAAAATGAAGCCGGAAGATGTGAAACTGCCAAGAGATTTATTTGAACAGCGGGCAAAACGTCGAGTGGCGCTAGGATTGATCTTGGGTGAAATTATTGATAAAAATAATATTAAACTGGATGAAGATAAAGTACGCTCTACTATTGAAGATATGGCAAAAAGCTATGAGCGTCCTAGTGACGTTATAGAGTGGTATTATTCTGATCAAAGCCGATTGAACGATGTACGGCAGATGGTTCTGGAAAATCAGACCATAGATTGGCTGGTTGCGCAGGCAAAAGTGTCTGATGAAGTTATAAGTTTTAGTGATGCGATGAACAAACAAGGACAAGGGGTTTAAATGTATAACCAGTACATAAGAAATCAAGCGATTGCTCCAGAAGCAGCGGGTGGGTTGGTTCCAATCGTTATTGAGCAAACTGCTCGAGGTGAGCGTTCCTTCGATATTTATTCAAGATTATTGAAAGAGCGGGTGATTTTTCTGGTGGGGCAGGTTGAAGATTACTCGGCTAATCTGATTGTCGCCCAGTTGCTTTTTCTGGAATCGGAAAATCCTGATAAAGACATCCATTTATATATCAATTCGCCAGGCGGCTCAGTGACTGCTGGCATGTCAATTTATGACACCATGCAGTTTATTAAGCCTGATGTCAGTACTATGTGTATTGGTCAAGCGGCCAGTATGGGAGCATTGCTTCTAGCGGGTGGAGCAAAAGACAAGCGTTATTGTTTGCCTCACTCAAGAATGATGATTCATCAACCATTGGGTGGTTTTCAGGGACAGGCTTCTGATTTTGATATTCATGCCAGAGAAATTCTGGCAATTAGGGAAAAATTGAATAAAATTCTTGCTGATCATACCGGTCAGCCAATAGAAAAGGTTCGGCTGGACACGGACAGGGATAACTTCTTAAGTGCAAATGATGCTGTTAAATATGGTTTGATTGATCAAGTATTGTCGAGTCGAATAGCTGTTGCTGATAAATAACGGTTGGTGTTTTTTTGTATTTCGCTATATTCTTTATTTTATCGAAAGTAAAAATATCATCTCTGAATGGTTGCGGGAGTTCAATTTATGAATAATGACAAAAATAGCAAAGATGGTGATAAGCTGCTTTATTGTTCTTTTTGCGGTAAAAGTCAGCATGAAGTCAGAAAGCTTATTGCTGGGCCGTCAGTTTATGTCTGTGATGAATGTGTAGATCTTTGTAATGACATTATAAAAGACGAATTGCAGGATGAATCCTCTTTTTCTTTTGGTGGCGGTGAATTGCCCAAGCCGAAAGAGATAAAAGAAGAGCTTGATAGTTATGTTATCGGGCAGGAAAATGCGAAAAAGATTTTGGCAGTGGCTGTTTATAATCATTATAAACGCCTGCGTAGTAAGTCTAAAAAAGATAGTGTTGAATTGGCAAAAAGTAATATTTTGTTGATTGGGCCTACCGGTTCAGGGAAAACCTTGCTGGCTGAGACTTTGGCTCGTTTGCTGGATGTGCCTTTTACCATCGCTGATGCAACTACGCTGACAGAAGCGGGTTATGTCGGTGAAGACGTAGAAAATATCATTCAGAAAATTCTGCAAAAATGTGATTATGATGTAGAGAAAGCTGAAACCGGTATCGTTTATATCGATGAAATCGATAAGATTTCCAGAAAATCAGATAATCCGTCAATTACCCGTGATGTGTCGGGTGAAGGTGTTCAGCAGGCTTTGTTGAAACTGATTGAAGGAACTATTGCTTCGGTTCCGCCTCAAGGTGGACGCAAGCACCCGCAGCAGGAGTTTTTGCAAGTTAATACGGCTAACATTCTGTTTATAGTCGGAGGTGCTTTTGCCGGTTTGGATAAGGTTATTAAAGATCGCTCCGAGAAAGGCGGGATAGGTTTCTCAGCCGAAATAAAAACTAAAGATGAGTCTAAAAATATTGGGCAGCTGTTTGCCGAAGTCGAGGCTGAAGATCTGATTAAATATGGATTGATTCCTGAATTTGTGGGTCGTCTTCCGGTTGTTGCTACATTAGAAGAACTGGATGAGAAGGCTTTGGTGCAGATATTGACCGAGCCTAAAAATGCGCTGATCAAACAATATAAGCATTTGTTCGAGATGGAAGGCGCTGAACTGGAATTTCGGGATGACTCTCTGATTGCAATTGCTCGCAAAGCTATGGAGCGAAAAACAGGAGCGAGAGGGCTAAGAACAATCGTTGAAAATGTTCTGCTGAACACCATGTATGAGTTGCCGTCTGCGGATAATATTTGTAAAGTTGTTGTCGATGGTAGCGTTATTTCAGGTGAGTCAGAGCCTATTTTAGTTTATGAAGCCGAAAAGAAAAAGGCTTCTGCGGAGTCTTAAAGAGTATTGATGGATGATAAAGGGAGCTTTTATTTTTTTAAAGCTCCCTTTTTTTTGTGCTGTAGATAATCAAAGGTACTATTTTGAGTCGGCATCCTTGCTATTCTAATTAACGACCCCATAATCTCTTTTTTAAGAAAATTGTTATAAGGTTCCATTTATGGAAACGCACAAAATGACAGAGTTACAACAAATAAATGTACTGATTCCGGTTTTACCGCTCAGAGATGTCGTGGTTTATCCGCACATGGTCATTCCCTTGTTTGTCGGCAGGGAAAGGTCGATTGATGCTTTGGATGCTGCGATGAAGGACAACAAACAAATATTGTTGGTTGCGCAAAAAGAAGCGGAAGTTGATGAACCGGATGTTGCCGATCTTTATGAGGTAGGGACTCTGGCTAATATCCTGCAAATGCTTAAGTTGCCGGATGGAACGGTCAAGGTTCTGGTTGAAGGGGTTCAGCGCAGCAAGGTATTGCACTATAAGGAGACAGAAGGCTATTTTTCCGCAGTGGTAACGGAAATTTACGACGTTTTAAAGCTAACCGAGCAAGAGCAGGATGTATTGCAGCGGACGGTCATTAATTCGTTTGATCAATACGTTAAGCTGAATAATAAGATTCCTCCAGAAGTGTTGAATTCGTTGGCCGGTATTGATGATCCAAGCCGGCTTGCCGATACGATGGCGGCTCATATGACTTTAAAGGTCAATGAAAAACAGGCTATCCTTGAAACGGCAGATATTGAAAAGCGCCTTGAAAATTTAATGACCTTAATGGAAGGAGAGGTTGATCTTCTGGAGATGGAGAAAAGAATCCGAGTGCGGGTTAAGCAGCAAATGGAGAAGAATCAAAGGGAATACTATCTGAATGAGCAGATGAAGGCGATTCAAAAAGAATTGGGGGATATGGATGATGTGCCTAATGAAATTGAAGCGCTGGCGAAGAAGATTGAAGACGCTGGTATGTCGAAGGAAGCCAAAGCAAAAGCCGATGCTGAGCTTAATAAGCTTAAACAGATGTCACCTATGTCTGCTGAGGCAACCGTGGTGCGTAATTATATTGACTGGATGGTCAACGTGCCATGGAAGAAAAAAACCAAAGTACGGCATGATCTAAAGGTTGCTGAGCAGGTTTTGGAAGCTGAGCACTATGGTTTGGATAAGGTTAAAGAGCGTATTCTTGAATATCTTGCTGTTCAGCAACGAGTAAAACAACTCAAAGGGCCGATTTTGTGTTTGGTGGGACCTCCAGGCGTAGGAAAAACCTCGCTGGGCGAGTCTATTGCCAGGGCAACTAATCGCAAATACGTGCGTATGTCCTTGGGTGGAGTGCGTGACGAGGCGGAAATTCGTGGGCATCGTCGAACTTATATAGGCTCTATGCCGGGTAAGATTTTGCAGAATCTGGCTAAAGTGAAAACGCGCAATCCTATGTTTTTGCTAGATGAAATCGACAAAATGGCGGCCGATTTTCGAGGTGATCCGGCGTCGGCTTTATTAGAGGTACTGGATCCAGAGCAGAACCACACTTTTTCAGATCATTATCTGGAAGTGGATTTTGATTTGTCCGATGTGATGTTTGTTGCGACTGCAAATACCATGAACATTCCTCCGGCATTGCTGGATAGAATGGAGGTTATACGCATTGCCGGCTACACGGAAGACGAAAAAATCAACATCGCAATCCGGTATTTGGTTCCGAAACAAGTTAAAAATAACGGTCTTAAAGAGCGGGAAATTCAGATCACAGAAGAAGCGGTCAGGGATATGATTCGTTATTACTCTCGAGAAGCGGGTGTTCGGAGTCTTGAGCGGGAAATTTCGAAAATTTGTCGTAAAGTCGTTAAAGATTTATTGTTAAAACCGAGAAAAACCAAAGTCGTGGTGAATCCTGAAAATTTGGATAAATATTTGGGAGTTAAGCGCTTTCATTACGGTCTTGCTGAAGAGAAGGATCAGATTGGACAGGTTACCGGCTTGGCCTGGACCGAGGTGGGGGGCGAATTATTAACTATTGAAACCGCGGTAATCCCCGGAAAAGGTAAGCACTCGGCAACGGGTAAGCTTGGCGAAGTGATGAAAGAGTCAATTGAAGCGGCGATGACGGTGGTCAGGAGTCGTTCAGAAATCCTGGGTATTGATAACGAGCTGTTTCAGAAGAACGATATACATATCCATGTCCCTGAAGGTGCTACACCAAAAGATGGTCCGAGTGCAGGTGTCGGCATGTGTACGGCCATTATTTCAGCCTTGACCAAGATACCTGTTCGAGCTTGTGTGGCCATGACAGGCGAGATTACCTTGCGAGGAGAGGTGTTGCCTATCGGGGGCTTGAAAGAAAAGCTTCTGGCGGCTCATCGCGGCGGCATAACAACGGTTTTAATACCTGCTGAGAATGAAAAGGATCTGGTTGAGATACCGGAAAACATCAAGCAGAACTTGGTAATAAAGCCGGTTCATTGGATAGATGAGGTATTGGAAGTCGCTTTGCAATATATGCCCGTTCCTGTCGAAAAAATGGAAACTGAGGAGCAAGGGAAAAGTGAAACTGATGCCGTTAAAATAGTAAAGCAGGGTTTAACAGCGCATTAAGCAATTTGCGGTTTTGTCAAAAAAATGGCAAAACCGCAAAAATCATGGCCTCCAGGGTGGTTAATGCTTGACACTACGTAAGCGCAGTTGTTATAAATACACGAGTTTTTTGTGTCGCGGGCGTAGGGCATAAGAATTATCACGCGGGTCTTGTAGAATATAATTTTAAAAATGACTTCCTAAGGGGGAATAATGAATAAATCGGAACTTATTGACGCTATAGCAGAGTCTGCTGAATTGACTAAAGCGGATGCAGGTCGTGCATTGGATGGCTTTATTGGTGCAGTTACAAAAGCATTAAGCAGCGGTGATTCAGTCGCTTTAGTTGGCTTTGGAACTTATGCGGTAAAAGAAAGAGCTGAGCGTAAAGGACGTAATCCACAGACTGGGGCTGAAATTACTATTAAGGCTGCAAAAATTCCTTCATTTAAAGCTGGCAAATCTTTAAAAGATGCTGTAAACTAGGATTTCTTTAGTCGGGTGCTTAGCTCAGCTGGGAGAGCATCGCCCTTACAAGGCGAGGGTCGGGGGTTCGAACCCCTCAGCACCCACCAGACTTTGGAGTGGTAGTTCAGTTGGTTAGAATACCGGCCTGTCACGCCGGTGGTCGCGGGTTCGAGTCCCGTCCACTCCGCCAAATTAAAAAAGCCCCGGATCAATTGGTTCGGGGCTTTTTTTTTGATTATTGTAAGTTGTTTCTTAGGGCCAAGCTATGCTGACAAAAATTAGAGAAAAAGCACAAGGTGCTTTTGCATGGGGTATTTTGATAGTGATTTGCGTGCCCTTTGCTTTATGGGGCATTCAGAATTATGTGGATACTGGAGAAGAAGCACCTGTCGCTTCTGTAGGTGATAAGGATTTTTTTCAGCGCGATGTTAACAAGGCTTACGAACAATATAGCCAGAATCTTCAAGAGATGACGATAGACGAACAAACCTTGAAGGCACAAGCATTAGACAAACTGATAAAAGATGAGGTTTTATTGCAACATGTGCATGCTAAAGGTCTGGTTACAACTGATGATGTTGCGCGTGATTTCATCCAATCCTTGCCCTATTTTCAGGTAGACGGTAAGTTCGATGACAAGCGGTATAAGACAATGCTCAGTTTACAAAAAATGTCCTCAGGGGAATTTGTAAACAGAATCAAGAATGCTCTGATCATGGAGCAGTTTCAGCGCAGCATTATCGATAGCAGTTTTGCAACAAAATATGATGTGGAAAGTTTTTTCAAAATCCAGAATCAGCAGCGCGATGTGGATTACATCACCGTTGCGGTGCAAAAGTCGACAGAACAGCCTTCAGAGGAAGATATAGCGGCCTATTATCAGAAGCATCAGGACTTATATCAAACGCCTGAGCAGGTTTCTGTAGAGTACATAGAATTGGCACTTGAAGATATAGCCAAGACTATAGCGGTAACCGATGACAAGCTGAAAGCCTACTATGAAGAGCAGAAAGATCAATATACCACCGCAGAGCGAAGAAAAATCAGTCATATCCTGTTTGCAATTAATGACAAGGTCGACGAAAAAACCGCTTTAGACAAAGCCTTAAAAGCCCAAGAAGAATTGGCAACTAAAGACTTTGCAGCTGTTGCGGCGGAACTTTCCGACGATAAATTATCGGCTAAAAACGGCGGAGATTTAGGCCTGTTTAATGTGGGCGTCATGGAGAAATCATTCGAAGACGCGGCGAGTGCTTTAAAATTGGGTGAAGTATCAAAACCCGTTAAGTCGGCATTTGGTTATCACTTGATTAAAGTCACCGAGTTAATGCCGGGAGAGACCAAGCCGTTCGATGCTGTTAAAGATGAAGTCACCAAGGCTTTTCAGAAAGCCCAGGCAGAAAATGCATTTTTTGAGTCAGCTGAAACGCTAACCGAAATGAGTTATGAAAATCCGGACAGTTTGAAATCAGTGGCGGATGCTTTGGGTATCACCATTAAGAAAACAGGCTTGTTCACCAAAGATAAAGGTGAGGGTATTACCGCTGACGAAAAAATTCGGCGCGCCTCCTTCAGTGAAGAAGTTCTGCAGGGTAACAATAGTACACCTATAGAATTGGGAACCGATCGTCTGGTCGTGTTGCGGCTTTTGGAGCACAAGACTGCTGCTACAAGAGAACTAAAAGGTGTTAAGCAGGATATAGTTGCCGTATTATTGGCCGATAAAGCCAAATTACAGGCTGTCGAAACCGCTCGGCAGATTAAAGCCCGGTTACAGGCAGGAGAGTCTATTCAAAAGGTTACGGCTGAAAATAAGTTGCCAGTAAAAACGCTTGCGGGATTAACACGTACTAAGGATGATGTGCCAGTGCCGTTGAGTGAAGCGATTTTTAAGGCGGCTAAGCCTGTTGGCGACAAGCCGACCCTCTTTATTGCTGAATTGCCCGCAGGTGAGCAGGTGGTCGTGAGTCTGTCAAAAGTAAAAGAAGGCGTAATGACTGAGGATGATAACAAGCAGCTGGAACTGGCGACCAAAAACATTGCCAAAGCTTTCGGTCAGACTGAATTCAATGCGTTGATAAACAGTTTAGAGGAAGATGCTGACATCTCGGTAAAAGCACCTAAATAAACTTCGAACCTGAAATAAAAAAGGGAGCTAAGCTCCCTTTTTTTGTGTCAAAATTTTTGCTTTAAGATGCCGCTAGACCGGCAATATTATAGCCGCAATCCACAAAGGTGATTTCGCCGGTAATGCCCGAAGCCAGATCAGAACACAGAAAAGCCGCCGCATTGCCGACTTCTTCAATGGTGACATTTTTCTTTAACGGCGAGGTATCGGCGGCTTTGCTGAGCATGGATCTAAAATCATTAATACCCGATGCGGCAAGCGTCCTGATAGGACCTGCTGAAATCGCATTAACGCGCGTACCTTCCGCACCTAAGGCCACCGCCATGTAACGAACATTGGCTTCCAGGCTGGCTTTGGCAACACCCATAACATTGTAGTTAGGAATCGCCCGGTCGGCACCCAAATAAGTCAGGGTCAACAGCGAACCGTTGCGGCCTTGCATCATCGTACGTCCGGCTTTTGCCAAGGCGGTAAAGCTGTAAGAACTCACATCGTGGGCAATTTGGAAGTTTTCTCGGGTGGTAACATCAACATAATCGCCATTCAGTGCGTCGCGGGGTGCGTAAGCGACCGAATGTACGATGCAATCCAAACCGTCCCAGTGTTCGCCCAGTTTGCTAAACACCGTATCGATATGTTCATCGATACTGACATCGCATTCAATGGTAATATTGGAATTGCATTTTCCAGCCATTTCCTCGACGCGACTTTGCAGCTTTTCATTTTGGAACGTAAAAGCTAATTCAGCGCCTTCACGATGCATAGCCTCCGCAATACCCCATGCGATAGAACGATTACTGGCTAAGCCCACAATCAAGACCCGTTTTCCCTGCATAAAACCCATTATCATCTCCCGGTGTTTTTGTTGTTACAATAGAGATTCAAGTATCTATGAGCCTTTTATTGATGTCCAGTCTTTTGTTGCCGGCACACCGCTGTTCCATGCGTTGCCCTGCCTTTTAATTCCATGTAGTCGTATGAAGATGCAATTCTGCAAAGTTCGTGTATTAGTCCTGATGTTGTCGGCCGTATTTTTGGCCGTCTCGGTTTCGTGTACGCCGCGGGAATCAGATCAGCCTAATAATCCGTATAGCGAAGACGAAGGCAAGCAGGCGGTTTTATACGAATCATTTTCCGAGCGGCCCAAGCATTTTGATCCGGCTGTATCCTACAATGCCAACGAATATGCCTTTATCGCGCAGATTTACGAGCCGCCTTTTCAATATCATTATTTAAAAAGGCCTTATCAATTGGTGCCGTTAACCGCTGCCCGTATGCCTGAGGTTATTCACCTGAATCAGAAAGGCGAGAAATTGGACTATGGCGCAAATGACGACGATATTGCGTTTACCGATTATATGATTGAAATTCAGCCCGGTATTCGTTATCAGCCGCACCCTGCGCTGGCAAAAAACGCCCAGGGCGATTATGAATATCACCGGTTAAACCCAGCGCAAATCGAGGGTGCTGCGTTGCTGAATGATTTTAAAAACACCGGTTCGCGTGAACTCACCGCCGAGGATTATGTTTATCAGATCAAACGCTTGGCGCATCCAAAAATGCAGTCGCCGATAGCTGAAATCATGAAAAATTATATTGTCGGATTTGATGATTTTTCCAAACAGGTCGCAGACCAACCCAAGACAGCGATCAGAAACCTGAACATAGCCGGTGCAACAGCGCTCAGTCGTTATCAATACCGCATACGCATTAAAGGCAAATATCCGCAGTTTATCTTCTGGTTGGCCATGCCGTTTTTCTCGCCGATGCCGTGGGAAGCGGATGTGTTTTATGATCAGGCAGGACTTGCCGACAAAAACATAACCCTGGACTGGTTTCCGCTAGGCACAGGGCCCTATTTAATGGCCGAAAATAACCCGAACCGACGCATGGTCTTGCTTAAAAATCCGTTGTTCCATCTTGAAACCTATCCGACCGAAGGCGAAGCTGAAGACAAACAAAAAGGCCTGCTGGTTGATGCGGGAAAAAAACTGCCGTTTATCGATAAAGTGGTCTTTATGCTGGAAAAAGAAACCATTCCCTATTGGACCAAATTTTTGCAAGGTTATTACGATGCGTCGGGCATCGCCTCTGACAGTTTCGATCAGGCCATACAATTTACCGGCAGCGGCGAGGTGGCGCTAACGCCTACCATGCTTGAAAAAGGCATTCAGCTGCAAACCTCGGTGGCGATATCCAGTTTTTACATGGGCTTTAATATGCTTGACGCGACCGTAGGCGGTGAGACCGAACAGGGGCGAAAGTTACGGCAGGCTATCGCTATCGCGGTCGATTATGAAGAATACATCTCCATTTTTACCAACGGGCGCGGCGTTGCTGCGCAAGGCGTTTTGCCACCGGGTATCTATGGGTTTTCCGAAGATAAGTCGGGTATCAATCCTTATGTTTATGATAGTGTTGATGGTAAAGCTTCCGCTCCTCGGCAATCGCTCCTGCATTGCTCTACCTCCTGCATCCATGACAGTCGTGCTCACGCCCATTACCTACGTCCTGTAGGCAAAACTCAGCGTAAAAAAATCGCTGACGCGAGGCAACTGATGACCGAAGCCGGTTATGCCAATGGTATAGATCCCAAAACTAAAGCAGCCCTGATTTTGTATTTTGATACCACAGCTGCGAGCATTGATGATCGTCCCCGGATGAACTGGTATCGCAAACAATTTGAAAAGCTGGGTATAAAACTGGTGATACGCGGCACCGATTACAACCGTTTCCAGGAAAAAATGCGTACCGGTAATGCGCAGATCTTTGTCTGGGGCTGGAACGCCGATTACCCCGATCCCGAGAATTTCTTTTTCCTGCTGTACGGTGCCAATTCCAAAGTGCAGCACGGCGGTGAAAATGCCGCCAATTACCATAACCCCGAATTCGACTGTTTATTCGAGCAAATGCGCAACATGGATAACAGCGAGCAGCGCTACCGGATTATTCAGCAAATGCAGGAGATTGTGCGCCATGATGCGCCGTGGGTTTTCGGCTATCATCCAAAGAACTTTTCACTGTTTCATCACTGGTACAAAAACCTCAAACCCAATCTGATGGCGAATAACCAACTGAAATATACCCGCATTGATACGGCCGATCGAGATACAAAAAGGCAACAATGGAATGAACCGGTATTTTGGCCTTTGGTGTTGGGTGGCGCGGTATTTGTGTTGATGTTGATTCCGGCAGTTATTGCCTATCGCCGCCGGATCAAGGAAACCAAGCTATGACTCAATATATTATCCGGCGACTTTTATACAGCTTACCCTTATTGATGGGCGTCAATATCTTAACCTTCGTGCTGTTCTTCGTCGTCAACAGCCCGGACGATATGGCGAGGATGCAACTGGGGCAAAAGCACGTTACCGAGCAATCCATCGCCAACTGGAAACAGCAACACGGCTACGATGTGCCGTTGCTCTGGAATGACGATGCTCAAGGCGAAAAAAAAATAATTGACACCATTTTTTATCAAAAATCGGTCGGCTTGTTGTTGTTTCGTTTCGGCGTGTCCGATAGCGGCAGGAATATCGGTGCAGACATTAAAGAACGCGCCTGGCCCAGTCTTGCCGTGGCATTGCCGACGCTGATGATCGGCCTGCTGGTGAATATTTGTTTTGCGCTGATGATGGTGTTGTTTCGCAACAGCTACCTGGAACATGCGGGTCTGGTTTTATGTGTGATTTTGATGTCGATTTCCTCGCTGTTTTATATCATCGGCGGACAGTTTTTCATCGGTAAAATCTTAAGGCTGGTGCCTATATCCGGCTATGACGACGGCATGGCGGCGGTTAAATTCCTGATCTTACCGGTGTTGATCGGCGTGTTTTCCGGCATAGGTTCAGGCGTTCGCTGGTACCGAACCTTGTTTTTGGAAGAAGTCGAAAAAGACTATGTGCGCACCGCCAGAGCCAAGGGCTTAACCGAAACCCAAACCCTGTTCCGACATGTTTTACCCAATGCGATGATTCCCATTTTGACCGGCGTAGTGGTCGTGTTGCCGCTGTTATTCATGGGAAGTCTGATCATGGAATCGTTTTTCAGCATCCCCGGTTTAGGCAGTTATACGATAGATGCGATCAACAGCCAGGATTTCGCTATCGTTCGCGCGATGGTTTTCCTGGGTTCGGTGTTATATGTAATCGGGCTGTTATTGACCGACATTTCCTACACCCTGGTTGATCCGCGCGTGAGGTTGTCGTAATGGTGGTTCTATGGACAGACGCGCTGATCTATGTGCTGATTGTGGTGATATTGGCGCTGGGCATTTACCTGCGCGGCAAAGAACATATTCAGCGCCCTCTGCAACAAATAGGACGCAGTAAAATCGGCATGGCGTCATTGGTGGTACTGTTGTTTTTTGTGCTGATCGGCTTGCTCGATTCCGTGCATTTTAAACCTGCAGACGACAAGAAAAACGAGATTATCAGTCTGCTGGATGCCTTCGCCACGCCGTTGCGCGAGCATGGCGAGAAAACCTATTCCGCGCCTTTTGCAACCACGCTGTACAGCAAGGAAATGATGACGCTGGCGGACGGCTCCATACAATGGGCTTATCCGCGTCTGGAATTCGGCGGCAGGCATTTGGAGGATACTGAAACACAGCATATTGCCGACATTCTGCAAAAAGCCGTTTACGGCTTGGCTCAAGGCGCCAGTTTGATTGGTTTTATTATATTGCTGATGTGGGGATTATTAGCTGAGCAGCATAAACGCTTCATACGCAGTTCAACGGCGAAAACAGTCTGGGCAGTCGTGTTTGTTATCGTGTCGTTCAGTTACGCCTCAATCTACTTATCCGCCTATTATCATATTTTCGGCACCGACAAAGTCGGCGAAGACGTTTTTTATCAGGCGGTAAAAAGCATACGTACCGGCTTGGTCATAGGCACCTTAACCACGTTAATCATGCTGCCGATGGCGATCATCTTCGGCATCCTGGCCGGTTTTTTTCGCGGCTGGGTAGACGACATCATCCAATACATTTACACCACGCTCAACTCGATCCCCGGCGTCTTGCTGATAGCCGCCTCGATCCTGATGGTGCAGGTCTATATGGCCAATCATGAAGCCGCCTTTACCAGCGTTATCGTCAGGGCCGATACGCGCTTATTATTCCTGTGCATGATCCTCGGCGTGACCAGTTGGACGGGCTTATGCCGGTTGCTCCGGGCGGAAACCCTCAAACTCCGGGAAATGGAATACGTCCAGGCCGCCTCCGCGTTGGGCGTTAAGCAAGGCGCGATTTTGCTGCGCCACATCCTGCCCAATGTGATGCATATCGTGCTGATTTCCGTGGTGCTGGATTTCAGTTCGCTGGTGCTGGCCGAAGCGGTGTTGTCCTACATCAATATCGGCGTCGATCCGACCAGCTACAGCTGGGGCAATATGATTAACGGCGCACGGCTGGAAATGGCGCGTGAGCCTATTGTTTGGTGGTCGCTGACGGCTGCCTTTGTGTTTATGTTCGCGCTGGTGCTGGCCGCCAATCTGTTTGCCGACGTGGTGCAAAATGCGTTCGATCCGAGGCGGAGCGGCAATGAATAATCCGATACTGGCCGTTAAGCATCTTAGCGTCACCTTCAACCACCGGCAGACGGTGGTCGACGACATCAGTTTTGAGATCCATGCAGGCGAAACCTTCGCCTTGGTCGGGGAATCCGGTTCCGGCAAATCGATCACCGCCTTGTCGGTGCTCAGATTATTGCCCAATAATGCAAGGCTGAATGCCGACGCGATCAACCTGCAAGGCGATAATTTAGTGAACCGCTCCGAATTTGAGCTGTGCAAAATTCGCGGTCGGCGCATCGGCTTTATTTTTCAGGACCCGATGTCCTCGCTGAACCCGGTGATGACCATCGGTAGCCAGATCGAGGAAGTCATCAAGTTGCATTTCGACTTGCCCAGGGAAGCGGTTAAACAACGGGCGCTGGAATTGTTGCAGCAAGTTGAACTACCTGATCCAAAGCAGCGTATTAAAGACTATCCGCATCAGCTTTCCGGCGGCCAGCGGCAACGGGTGATGATAGCCATTGCCTTGGCAGGCAAACCGGATTTATTGATTGCCGACGAACCGACCACGTCCCTGGATGTGACCATTCAGGCGCAAATATTGGCCTTGTTGAAAGCTATTCAGCAACAGACCGGCATGGCGTTGTGGCTGATCAGTCATGACTTGGCGCTGGTATCCACAATGGCCGACCGGGTTGCGGTCATGCAGCAGGGTAAAATCGTCGAAACCGGCGCGACCGCCGAGTTCTTCAACCAGCCCAAACACCCCTATACCCGCAAGCTGCTGAATGCGCTGCCGTTGATGCAGAGTTGCTTGACGCACAGCGCGCAAGAAAAACCGCCGTTACTCCAGGTCAGTGATTTCTTTTGTTATTACCCGATACGGAAAGGCATTTTCAAGCGGGTAGTCGATTTTGTGCGGGCAGTCGATGGCGTGAGTTTTAACATACAGCAAGGTAAAACCTTGGCCCTGGTCGGCGAATCCGGCTGCGGCAAAACCACTTTGGGCAAGAGCTTGTTAAACCTGATACCCGGCAGCGGTTGGGTCGTGATCAACGGCGTCGAGTTGAATGCTTTAAGCGGAGAAGCTTTGCGGCAACAGCGCGCCAACATCCAGATCGTGTTTCAGGACCCGTTTTCATCGATGAATCCGCGCATGCTGGTCGGCGACATCATCGCCGAAGGCATCAGGGCCTTGCATCCCGAGGTGAGTTCCGAGCAGCGCAAGACCCGAGTCCGGCAACTATTGCAGCAAGTCGATTTGCCCGAAGATTCGGCGCTGCGTTATCCGCATGAGTTTTCCGGAGGGCAGCGCCAGCGCATCTGCATAGCCCGCGCCTTGGCGGTCGAACCCAAACTGATCGTCTGCGACGAGCCGACCAGCGCGCTGGACGTGTCGGTACAGGCGCAGATTATCCAGTTGCTTAAAACCTTGCAACAGGAAAAAGGCGTGAGCTATTTGTTCATCACCCATGATCTTGCCGTCGTCGCCGAAATAGCCGATGACGTTGCCGTGATGTACCAGGGCAAGATCATCGAGCAGGGCAGTGTGGCCGAGGTTTTGACTCAGCCCAAGCAGGCTTATACCAAAAAGCTGCTGGCGGCGGTGCCGGTTTTGAAAACGGATAGTTGAAAGCGGATACAACTTGGGTCTTGCTGCGTTCGGGCAGTAAAGGCAGAATAACTTCTTAACTTTGTGGATAAACTGATGAAAAAACAAATCTTGCGTACGCTAACAATGGTTCTCAGCACCTTAGCCTTTACTGTGTCAGCCGAAGAAATCGGTGATGTCAGCACGACATTTAGGCTGCTCGGAGCCAATAATAAAATTGTGATTGAAGCCTTCGACGATCCTGATGTTCCCGGTGTTGCTTGTCATGTATCACGCGCTAAAACCGGCGGAATGAAAGGTGCGGTAGGTCTGGCTGAAGATCCAACGGAAGCATCAATTGCCTGTCGGCAAATAGGCGCAATTGATACCGGCAAACTGGATAAATTGAAAAATGGCGAGGTGGTGTTTAAAGAAAGTCTGTCGCTGGTTTTCAAGAGTCTGCAAGTGGTGCGTTTTTATGATAAAAAACGTAATGTTCTGGTCTATTTGGCTTACAGTGACAAGGTGATTGAAGGTTCGCCAAAGAACTCTATTTCATCAGTGCCGGTTATGAAGTGGGATTAGTCAAGCGGCAGTAGGACGCAATACGCTGAAGTTATTGCGTCTTACAGGACGACTGGCTGTTCTTGGTTCGACCCGAACCGGCCTTATTGTGCGGACCCCCAAGCTGGAGCTTGAGAGCCAGTGAATCAGCAATATTTTTCCTTGAGTCTTGGCAATTGCTCCATGCAGCCGTTCGTAGTGAAAAATCAGCCAGCCAACCGCTCCCGCCATTCGCTAATTTTCATCCTCAGCTCATCAATATTAACCGTAGTCAGATGGCGCTGTTTTAACAAACGTTTGCCCGCTACCCAGACATCGGTGACTTGCTGGCGGCTTGCGGCGTAAACGATCTGCGAAATCGGGCAATATAAGGGCTGGGTTTCCAGATGCGATAAATCAACGGCAATCACATCGGCGGCTTTGCCGATGCTTAACGAGCCGATTTCATTGTCCAGGCCCAAAGCCTTCGCGCCGTTGATAGTCGCCATGCGCAACGCGGTCATCGCCGGAATGGCGCTGGCATCACCGGCAACGGCTTTGCCGAGCAGTGCTGCGGTGCGCATTTCGCCGAACATGTCCAGGTCGTTGTTGCTGGCCGCGCCGTCGGTGCCTAAAGCCACATTGATGCCGGCGGCGATACATTTGGCAACAGGGCAAAAGCCGCTGGCGAGTTTTAAATTGGACTCGGGGCAATGCACGATATGAGCGCCGGATTCTGCAAACCGGGCGATTTCGTCGTCGGTTAATTGGGTCATGTGTACCGCGATGAATGACGGGTCGATCAGGCCGAGTTCATGCAGTCTTTGCAAGGGCCGCTGTCCGGTTTTTTCCAGTTGCTGTTCGATTTCATGCAGCGTCTCGTGGACATGCATATGGATCGGCAGTTCCAGTTCATCGGACAGGGTTTTGATTTTTTGCAACGGTTCGTCAGATACCGTGTATGGCGCATGCGGCGCAAACGGCGTGGAAATCAGCGGGTGGTGCCGTAGCTGCTCGTGCAGGGACAGACCCTTTTCAATATAGGCGTCGCTGTTTTCGGCCCAGACTGTCGGGAAATCGATGACGATCAGGCCGACGCTGGCGCGAATGCCGTGTTGTATGGCCTGCGCTGCGGTGATTTCCGGGAAAAAATACATGTCGTTGAAGCAGGTGGTGCCGCCCAGTATCATCTCGGCTATCGCCAGGTCGGTGCCGTCTTTGACAAAGGCCTCGCTCATCCATTTTTGTTCCAGCGGCCAGATATGGTTGGCAAGCCAGTCCATCAGCGGTAAATCGTCGGCAATACCGCGCATTAAGGTCATCGCGGCATGGGTGTGGTTGTTGATTAAGCCGGGCAGCAGGGCGTGGTTGTCCAGATTCTCGGTAGTTGTTCCTTGGTATTTCTGCTGGGCAAGTCCGGTCGGTAGCAGGTCGATGATTCGACCATTATCGATAACCAGCGTATGGTGTTCTAGGGTTACGGATTCCGGTTCAACGGGTATAATCCAGCGAGCGTGGATGAGGGTATCGACAACTGTCATAAGATATTCCTGGGTTTGGGTTGCCGAATTATAACTTTTTAGACACTATTCGGCACGAAGGAAAGGATTAGATGGAAGGCGAAAGCCGAAGGACAATAAACTTTCGCCTCTTAAAAAAGACACTGAACAATTAGGCTATTAATGACTATGCAAAATAAATTAACCGTACAAGCCTTGCAATGGACGGGCAGCGCTTTAAAGGTATTGGATCAGCGGCAATTGCCGGAAAAAATCGTTTACGATGAATACACGGATGCCGAAGGCCTCACAGAGGCCATTGCCAGCATGCGTGTGCGCGGCGCTCCGGCAATCGGCATAGCGGCCGCTTACGGTGTGGCACTGTCGGTTCGCAAACATTATGCCCAGTCCAATCATTGGCGGCAAAAAGTGGCGGCCGATATAGCCATGTTGGCAAAGTCCAGGCCAACAGCGGTCAATTTGTTTTGGGCGTTGGATCAGATGAAGGTCAAACTGGCTAAGTCACTGGACAATCCCCCTGCGGCCGTTCTGGCTTGTGCGGAAAGAATCCATAGCGACGATATTGCGGCTAATCACAAAATGGGTGAGTTGGGCGCGGATATTCTGGCCGGTGCTAAAGGCGTGATGACCCATTGTAACGCCGGCGCCTTGGCAACCGGCGGTTACGGCACGGCGCTGGGCGTTATTCGTAGCGCTTATCAACGCCAGCGCATTAACATTTATGCGGGCGAAACCCGGCCCTGGCTGCAAGGCGCAAGGCTGACCGTTTGGGAATTGGCGCAAGACGGCATTGCTTCGACCTTGATTGCCGATTCGGCGGCGGCATGGCTGATGAAATCCGGAGCCATCGACTGGATCGTGGTCGGCGCAGACCGCATTGCCGCCAATGGCGATGCTGCAAACAAAATCGGCACCTATTCGTTGGCCGTGCTGGCCAAACAGCATGGCGTCAAGTTAATGGTGGTAGCACCTATCACGACCATCGACTGGAAAATCGACAACGGCGACCAGATAGAGATTGAACAGCGCAATCCTGACGAATTATTGCCGGCCTGCTATGTCGGGGAGGGTTCCCTGGTTAGCGCCTGGAATCCGGTCTTTGACGTGACCCCGGCGGAACTGATTTCGGCGATTGTGACCGAGCGCGGTGTAATATTGAATCCTGCTGAGCATGGGGTAAGGAGTTTAAAAAATGCAATTTGATAAAAAAGGCAATAATCCGGTATTGGCCATCGGCTTTTTATTTAAGGGGCTGAACTTATTGACACGTCCGGAACTGCGAAAATTCATCATCATTCCGATTTTAATCAACGTGGTCTTGTACAGCGCCGCCTTAGCCTTGGGATATTTTTATATTTCGGACTTGATTGATCAATTTATTCCCGGCTGGCTGCAATGGTTAAGCTGGATCTTATGGCCGCTGTTTTTTATCAGTTTTATTATCGCCGGATTTTTCACCTTCACGGTATTGGCGAATCTGATTGCCGCGCCTTTTTACGGCCATTTATCCGCAAAAACACTGGCGATGGTAAGCGACAAGCCAATGACAATAGCCGAACCATCATTGCCTAAAGTCCTGTTTGCGGAATTAAGGCGTATGGGCTATCTGGGGACCCGAGCCTTGCCGTTGCTGATCTTGTCGATTATTCCCGGTATCAACGTAATTGCGCCTGTGCTATGGGCTCTGTTCGGCGCCTGGGGCATGGCGCTGGAATACCTAGCCTATCCGCTGGAAAACGAGGGTATATTGTTTTCCGAACAGAAAAACCTGGTCAAAAGCGTCAGGTTGGGCGCGTTAAGTTTTGGCGGTCTGGCGGTGCTTGGGCTGACTATTCCGGTGCTGAATATCATCATCGCCCCGGCGGCAGTGATTGGCGCTACGCTTTATTTTAATGAGATTAAGCAGGATTGAGCGGTTAATGGTAAGGTGTTTGCTAGAAATTAATGCATTTAAAAAGGTGTCTATTTATAGTTATGTATCATGACTGAGCGCCAGAAACTGACCATTTCAAAGCTGGATGCTGCCAAACGGCAGCTAGAGACGGTCATTCGCCTCTATTTTGTTTATGGCGATCCAGTCGCTATTCACACGCTTACTTCCGCCGCTTACAACGTGGTACGAGACATCAACAAAAAGAGAGGTGGTTCGCCTCTAATTGCTAAAGATGGTTTCCTTGACTACATCAAGGAAGGTCATGAGAAGGAGGTCCGCGACCTAATCAATGGCGCTGAGAATTTCTTTAAGCACGCTGATCGAGATCACGACTCCACTATTGACTTCAATCCCGAGCAAAGCGAGTTCCTAATCCTTGAAGCTTGCGGCACATACTGGAAGCTGACTGGAGAGTTTCCCCCGCTCTTCCGCGTGTACCAATCGTGGTTCATTGCCCACCACCAAGTGCTCTTTAATTTTCCCGAAGAGCAAAAACGGCTAATTGCGCTTAGTGCTTCAGCGGTAACAACGGTGAGTAGAGAGCAATTCTTCACTCAGGCATTGCCAGCCTTAATGAAGCCCTATGCATAACCTCTCGGTCAACCCGAGTCAGGTAGGTTTATGCTGGTTCCCAAGCTCCAGCTTGGGAACCCAGTACGCGAAGCTCTAGCTTCGCGAGACTGGACAGGAAGCTGGAGTTTCCAAGACTGCATTCCCAAGCTGGAGCTTGGGAATGCGCGCAAAAGAAAATAAGCTTAGCCGATGCAAAAGCCGCCTATAGGATTGATACAATTATTCATTTCCTCCTACAGTGTTAATTTCCGGGATTTGCCGCATGGAACAGATTATTAATCTTCATATTGAAAAATTGCCAGAGGGTGTTTATTTAGCCACCTCAGACGACATTTCCGGTTTGATAGCTCAGGGACGGACAATAACCGAAACTTTGGAAATCGCCAGTGACGTAGCCAAGAAGCTTTTGGAGGCGAAGGCCGAGCGCCACCTAGATGCCGAAAATGCCAAATTAAATCCAGAACAGTTTTTTGGTGTCAGTTATTTAGAGAGTATCGATCAATTGCTTGAAAGTATGCGCGACGAGAGGGAACACTAAAACCAAATGAAATTCGCCATACAAGTCAACGCCAGTCCTTACCAGTCCAATGCCGGATATACCGCGTATCAATTTATCAAGTCCGCGTTGGCGCAAGGGCATCAAGTATTCAGGGTGTTTTTTTATCAAGACGGCATTTATCATGCATTCAAATACGCCACGCCGCCGGACGATGAACTCCAGTTCAGCGCGCAATGGAGCGAGTTGGCAAGACTGCATCAGATCGATCTAGTGGTGTGCATTTCCGCCGCGCAACGGCGCGGTTTGTTATGCAGCGACGAGGCCCAGCGGCAGGGCAAGCAGGATAATGATTTGGCAGAGGGCTTTCGCATTTCCGGTTTGGGGCAGTTGGTTGAGGCCACGCTGGAAGCCGACCGCTTTATCGTATTCGGGTGAGGGCATGAAGCGTTATTTATTTGTATTGCGTAAACCGCCGCACAGCGGCGCCCAGGTTCAGGAAATGCTGGATATTATTCTGATCACCGCCGCGTTTGACCAGCATGTCAGTATCTTGTTGCTGGACGATGGTGTGTTTCAGCTGAAAAACGGCCAGAATCCTGAAATAGCGGGCATGAAAGATACTGCCTCCATTTTTAAAGCGCTGGAAATCTACGATGTTAACGATATTTATACCGAAGTGGAGTCGCTACAGGAACGCGGCCTAAAGCCGGGGGATTTGTGCTTGCCGGTGCAGGAGTTTTACCGGAAAGACATAGCCGGATTGATGAAGCGGTTTGATGTGGTGTTTGCGGGGTAGATTTACTGTTAGCAAGAATGCTGTGGGGGCGACTTTAGTCGCCCCCACAAACAACACTACAATTAGAGGCGATTACCCAGTCAGCTTCTTATACTTTAACCGGTGCGGATTATCCGCATCGCTACCTAGGCGGCGATGGCGGTCGGTCTCGTAATCTTCATAGTTGCCCTCAAACCAGACCACGTTACTGTCGCCTTCAAAAGCCAGCATATGCGTAGCGATCCGATCCAGAAACCAGCGATCATGCGAAATAACCACGGCGCAACCGGGGAACGCCAGCAGCGCTTCTTCCAACGCCCGCAGGGTTTCAACGTCCAGATCGTTGGTCGGCTCATCGAGCAACAGTACGTTGCCGCCGGTTTTAAGCAGCTTGGCCAGATGTACACGGTTGCGTTCGCCGCCGGACAAATCGCCGATGCGTTTTCCCTGGTCTGCGCCTTTAAAGTTAAAACGGCCGACATAAGCCCGTGATGGGGTTTCATATTTGCCGACGGTAATCATGTCCAGACCGTCGGAAATTTCATCGAACACGGTTTTTTTCGGATCCAGATCATCGCGCAACTGATCAACATAGGCAAGTTGAACGGTTTGTCCCAGTGTTAGGGTGCCGGAATCGGGCTGGTCGACACCGGCCATCATGCGGAACAGCGTAGTTTTACCCGCGCCGTTCGGGCCGATAATGCCGACGATGCCGCCGGGCGGCAGTTTAAAGCTCAAGCCGTTGATTAACAGCTTGTCGCCGAAAGCCTTGCTGATGTTGTCGGCTTCAATCACCACGTCGCCCAAACGAGGTCCGGGTGGAATATAAATTTCCTGGGTCTCGTTGCGTTTTTGCACGTCGGTAGCCGATAACTCGTCAAAACGCGCCAATCGGGCCTTGCTTTTGGCATGGCGGCCTTTGGGGCTGGAACGCACCCATTCCAGCTCTTCTTTCATGGCTTTTTGGCGGGAAGATTCCTGTTTTTCCTCCTGCAACAGCCGGTTGCTTTTTTGTTCCAGCCAGCTGGAGTAATTGCCTTCCCACGGAATGCCGGAGCCTCTGTCCAGTTCCAGAATCCAGCCGGCCACATTGTCCAGGAAGTAGCGATCATGGGTGACCGCAACCACGGTACCGGGATAATTGTGCAGGAACCGTTCCAGCCAGGCGACCGATTCCGCGTCCAAATGGTTGGTCGGTTCGTCCAGTAACAGCATGTCGGGGTTGGATAATAACAGCCGGCATAACGCCACGCGGCGTTTTTCACCGCCGGACAGATTGGTCACATCGGCATCCCAATCCGGCAGCCGTAGCGCATCGGCGGCGACTTCGAGCTTGCGGTCCAGGTTATGGCCGTCGCAAGCGTTGATGAAGTCTTCCAGGAACGCTTGTTCGGCGGCCAGTTTGTCAAAGTCGGCATCGGGCAGCGCGTAAGCCGCATAGACGGCGTCGAGTTTCGCCAAAGTTTCCTTGATTTCCGCGACGGCTTCCTCGACATTGCCGCGCACGGTTTTATTGGGGTCGAGCTGCGGCTCTTGCGGCAGATAGCCGATGTTAATGCCTTTGAGCGGGATAGCCTCGCCTTCAATGTCCTTGTCGATGCCCGCCATGATGCGTAGCAGCGTCGATTTACCCGAGCCGTTTAGCCCCAGTACGCCGATTTTTGCGCCGGGGAAAAAAGACAGCGAGATGTCCTTAAGGATATATTTTTTGGGCGGGACAATCTTGCCGACCCGGTTCATTGAGTATATGTATTGCGCCATAGTGTTCAGTTCATCAGTTTAAGGTTGATAAAGGGTAGCAGAAGTAGGCACCTTAGGCGCAGTTTTTGTTCCTCGGCAACTGCTCCTGCTCAAGCTAAGTACCTACATCCCTGTAGGTGGAATTATGTCATTGATTTAATGGGTATTTTGTTATTTATGAACAGTGGGTTTTTTAAAATGATATGGAAGTAGCATAAAGTAGAGCATGAGCGTATGCTTAATTCGCTGTATTTGGCAGTCAAACTTTGCAATATTAATCTTCAAAACACTGGTAATACCGGTGCCATTTGCATGAATTTTCAGAAAAAACCATCAATTATTTGGAGTGAGTACCATGAGCAAAGAACAAAAAAGCAATAAAGAAGATAAGAAAAAACCTGCTTTAAGTCCGAAAGAAAAGAAAGCGGCGAAGAAAACCAAGAAAGATTCTAAAAGTTAAAAGATTTAATAAAATTTAATACAATTCTGCTGGATTTCCAATCTCCAGATTGGGCGTGAAGCTCTTTAGAAGGCTGTCCGAATAGAAGCCGCAGTAGGTTCTCTATTTTAGGACAGCTTTCTGGTTTCGCGAAACGGAATGTGCTGAACGAGGATCGGTATTTAACATTTGCACACAGCAACAATCAATAATTTAGCCTTGCCTTTAAATGTGCCGCTTAAAGTCCGAAAGATGACCGTAAGTTGTTGATAGTTTATAAAATTATTTTTTTGTTAAATTTTTGTACGATTTAACAAAATACTAATAAAAACCGCAGCTAAGCGCTAATTAAAACAATCAATACACAGAGTTATCCACAGATTTTGTGAGTAAGTATTGGACGCAGGTTGGCCGCTGTATTTGGGGTTGAATGGCAGATCTCGTTCCTGCATTGGCATGTAGGAACGAGACGGGTTGTTAAAGATTCGGCAGATATTGGGGAAGATGTTGACGAATATCGGCGACACTCAACATGGTGATTTCTTTGTCGAGTTCGAAGCGAATCAGTTTTTTAATCTGTTCAGGCAGATGATTACGTAGCAAGCCAAGAAAAGACGGAGAGGCTACAATCAGTAGTTGCTCAAACCGGTTGGTGTTGTGCGCGTCTTCCAGATATTGGGCAACGATATGCGCAAAACTGTCAACTTTGTGTTTTTTCGGATCGGTAGGTTGTTCAAAAGCATGTCCGCCTCCACCGACGCTTTTGATCCTTCCAGGCAGGTCGGAGGTTATCTCACGGTCGTGTAAACGACCTTCGGAATGAGAAAAATCTTCGATTTCCTCTAAAGGAGAAGCGGACGTATCGGCAGTAAAAATGCGTGCACGAGTACTGTCAGCAACGAGTATCCAGGTTAATTTCATGATGGTTCCTTCTGTGGCATATTGAGTTTAAATAACACGTTACTTGCAAAACTCATTAAATCTAAAAACATAAATTTTGCGTCACTAGTTGTAGGTTAGAGGAATCAGGTCCTTCAATCAATAAGTAGTAATACCAAGCGGATGAAGTGTATAGAGGACTTTGTTAATAGTTTGTATTTGTCGTTATCTTGATCGCACGAAATTTCGCGGACAGAGCAAAGTAGCCTGTTCGTAACGTTTGAGCAAGTTCATTCCCTTATCGAAACATTACATGTTCCGGACGGATTTGCAAAACCTGTTCAGTATAATAGCGCGGTAGGTTGAGATGGGTACAAGATTCAATAAAAAACAACAATTTACTCATAAACATTGGGGGTGAGGACTCAGCCACAGCGATGTATTGTTTTTGAATATGGCAAGCATCGAAGACATTGATTAATTGGTTTTTGACAAGAGTATTTAACATTTGCACACAGGAACAATCAGTGACTTAGCGTTGCTTTTAAATGAGCGTTATAAAGGCCGATAAGCCGTTGTAAGTTATTGATAGTCTATAAAATTATTGATTTGTTGAGTTTTTGTACAATTTAACAAAACACCAATAAAAACCGCAGCTAAGCGATAACTAGAACAAGCAACGCACAGAGTTATCCACAGGTTTTGTGAATAACTATTGGACGCATGATTAAAAATCCGATAGCAGCATAAAACTTTCTAGATCGATGGAGGGTAGTGGGTGAAATCTGTAATTATGTGTAAATATTGAGTTTAAACTCGACCGTATTGATCAGTAAGCCGATGGTCGCATCATGCATCAATTCGAGATCCGAAAAACAAATAGTTTTGTATGCCAGGTGTTTAATCCAGGTTTTGAAATTTAAGTTTTTGCGTTCTGTTTTCTGGGTATTGCGCTGACCCACTTCATGTTTGTCGGCATCAAGATGGCTCTGGTATGCCGTAGATCAGAGCCAGCGTTGATTAGATTTGAGACCGTTGTTCTCGCCTGACGCTTAGCTCACTGCTTGCGCTCAGTTCAAATAGCCTGGATTAACCGACACAAGACTGTCACCCTAGGCTGTCGAAATACAGCAACTTTGAATGTATTTTGATTTCCCGACTTATGGATTGATTCGAGTGGGTTTTAAAGTTGAATGGATTGCATTAAAATGAACATTAAAACAACGCACTCGTTCAATTA